>JBFYKS010000193.1:0-4553 GCA_041305785.1 Methanoregula sp.
GAGAACGCGGGGTCTTCGAGAAGCTCACCAACGGTCTTCTGCATCCGGGAAAACACCCCTTCCCGGACGGGCCCGGAAAAGGTGAGCGTTACCGGCCGGAAATAGATGGTCTTTTCCTCGACCGGTACGGCAAGCGACCCGTCTTTCATCCGGGCAAGGTTTCCCGAAGGCAGCGTGGCAGCGGCACCGGTAACGGGTTTTGCAGCGGGACGTTTCAGGGGGTTGCCACCGGGACTTGTCCCGCGCGCAATGGCAGCCCAGGTTTCCGGCGGATGGGTCTTGTCGAGATATTTTTTCCAGAGCGGATCGCGGATGGTTGCAATGGACACCAGCCGGTACGCCGGGCCAACCGGGATAAATTTTGCCCCGCAATGCGTGCATTCGATGAGAAAATCCGTGTGAGGAACACCAAAGAGCTGTTTTCCCACGACACGGTTCAGGATACCGGTCCGGCAGACCGGGCAGATACTCATCCACGAGAGTGCAGAAGTGTCAGCTACTCCGGCACCGGCAAGTTTTGCCCGGGGGCTCATCGTTGATGCAATATGCCAGGTCCATTCCGGGAGGAGCCGCAGGGCTTTCCGGGGGTTGATGAACTGTCGCTCGATCACCTGGGCGGGTGCGGCAATACCGGCACTGACGAGCACCTCGGCTATGACCGGAACCGTGGCCTTCTGCGGGCCACTCAGACGCCCTTCAAGGCAGAGGTCAAGCCCTTCTGCTGCTCCATCCGGCGGATCCTTTGGGGTGGTGAGGGGAAGCGTTTTTGTTGACTCTGCATTGAGGCACTCCATGGTCACCCCGATAAGTTCGCCGGTCACCATGACGCCGCTGCGCAGGAACGGGAGGCGGGAGACCTTCTGCGTGACCGTCTCGCAGGCAAGGGCAAGCATCTCCGGAAGGATCGGGAAGAACTGTGTTGCGGACATCGTATATGCCCGTAGGGGTTGGCGCCGGAGAGGATAAACACTTGCAGGTCATGGGATCTCCCGCAGCACAGCCCGAAGGTTCATTACGGCAACCGGGCAGGAGCGAAAATATTTTCCAAAAACTCATCTGCTGCGATGAGGGCAGAATGCTCCCTGTAAAAAGGGGGGGTGCCGCACGCGGGCGGAAAAAACCCTGCCAAAGCATCACCATTTCTCGCGGCGTGTCCTCCACCACCAAAAATAACAACCGTTTTCTCATCAGGAAACAGACTCTCTTTCAAAAAAAGCCGGACCGCAGGCAGATACCGGAAAAGTTGTGAACCTTTCCCGCTTCAGGTCATCTGGTGCAGTTCCCGGCAAGAGATAACCAAAGGATCCCCCGATGTCCATGGATACCCTCATCGCAGTTCTGTCGCTCTTCTGCCTCGCTTCTGTATTCATCACCTTTGGCCTTGGGATCGCTGCCTATGTCAAGAATTCCCGTTCTGAACTCAATTGCCTCTTTTTTCTGGCAATGGCTGCTGCAAGTTACTGGGCTTTTTGCGAGTTCATGATCTGGCAGTCGGGAACCCTTGACGGTTTTTCATTCTGGCTCAGGGCGAGTGCATTCTGGCCGTTTGTTGTGGCATTCACCCTTCATTTCGTCCTCACCCTGACGAGCACTGAGGGGTACGTGAGATACCGGATCCCTGCCCTTTCTCTCATCTACCTTCCGGCTGCGGCGATCTCCATCATCCTGCTCTTCACCGACTGGATATTTGCCATTCAGCCCCTGCCGGACCATGGGTTTGTCTATCTCCCGATACGCGAGAGTATTGCATACCAGGCAGAAGCCCTCTATATCCTCATCATGATGCTCATTGCCACCGCAGTGATCTTCCTCTTCTGGCACAAAGCAACCACAAAAAAGATCAAAAACCAGGCGATCCTGATAGGGATTGCCATCAGCACCGTCATCGTTTTCGGGTTCTTGTCCGGTATCCTGCTGCCGGCCCTTGGCATCTACCTGCCAAACCTTGTCTTCATCGGGATCGTCCTCTTCTCCCTCTTCATCACCGTGGCGATCACAAAACACGAACTCTTCATCTTAAGCCCGCGGACTGCGGTGCCGGACATTCTCCGGACCATGCCTGATGCCATGATCCTTTCTGACATGAACGGCACGATCATCAGCACCAACGAAGCATCGGATACGATCTTCGGCATGCACGGGAAGAGCCTGCCGGGAAAAAATGTTGCCACCTGTATTCCGGATCCGGTCTTTGAACTCATCCGGGCCTCTATTGTTAAGAACGGCCGCATCACGGATCTCGAGACCACCCCCGCAGGATCACCTGCCCGGACGGTCAGTATTGCCGGGTCGCTGGTGCAGGATCCGTACGGGGAGCCGGCCGGCTTAGTCCTCGTGGTGCGGGATATCACGGACCGGAAGATCGCGGAGAAAGCCCTCCGCATTGCTGGTGAGAAGATCTCGCTCCTCACCCAGCTGACCCGGCATGATATCAACAACCTGGTCAGCGCACTCTCGGGCTACCTGCTGCTCTTAAAGGAGAACCCGACGGATCCGGCCAACGATGTCTATATCGCGTCAAGCATGGATATCGCAAAACGGATCCACGAGCAGGTCCAGTTCACCCGCGAATACCAGGAGATCGGGGCGGGTAAACCTGCGTGGCAGTCCCTCGGGATCATCCTGTCCCGTGCCCAGAACGATCTTCCGGATACCCGCGTATCCATCGACCTGAAGATCGCCACCGTCGAGGTCTATACCGATCCTCTTGCAGTGAAAGTCTTCTACAACATTCTTGAAAATGCCCTCCGCCACGGTAACCATATCACGACAATCCGGATCACCACCCGGGAGGCAGACGATGCTTCCCTCCGCATCATCATAGAAGATGACGGGGTTGGAATTCCAGAGGAGGAAAAAGAGCTGATCTTCCGGTACGGGTACGGGAAGAATACCGGACTTGGCCTTGCCATCTCACGGGACATCCTCTCCTTGACCGGCATCACCATCACCGAATGTGGTACGGCAGGCAGGGGGGCACGGTTCGAACTGGTCGTCCCGCCGGCAGCATGGCGCCCGCTTCGTTCCTAAAAAAAATCAGAAACCCGAAGGGTCCACCGCATCCCACCGGGCTTTCCCTCTCTTCACAAAGAACCATGCCGGGAGGAAGAGGACGGCCGAGAAAAATGCATACAGGGGGTTCTCAAACGCGAGGGCCGAGAAGATCGTCAGGACGATTCCTATCAGGACGAGGTACACGGCAAGCACCTTCACGTCATAGACCAGCACGTTGGGGGAGAGGCCGGTCAGCCAGACCATGACCCCCGTTGCGTAGAACGAGACCGCAAGGCAGAGCACGACCGCCGGCACAAGGTTTGCTGCCTCACCGCTCAGGAGCGCAACCGCCGCAATAAAGAGGACGGGGACGAGCTGCAAAAGGGCAAACGTCGTGAGCTTCCCGCTGATGATCCTGCTGACGGCAACCGGCAGGCAGGCGTACGGCCCGAACGAATCAAACATCGTGACCCACGTGTACATGGTCGAAGCGATGACACCGGTGACGATGGCAAAGAGGAAGATGAGCCCGTGCGGGGGCAGGTACGGGCCGAGGAAGGAGAGGAAGAACCAGATCACCGCAAGGGGAATCAGGAACGAAAAGAGCGTCTGGCCGATTGCACTGCCGCTCCGGTACAGGTCAATCAGATCCTTTGCCGCAAGGGGCGGATCGGGGAGGAAGGCGAACCTCTGCTCCAGCGGGGCGAATGCATCCCGGAACTCCTTTGCTGAGCCGGTCTGTTCGGGGCTGAAGAGGAAGACCGAGAGGGCGAACAGGACCGAGAGGACGAAGAGCGAGAGGAGAAGGTTCGTCCACGAGAATGCAGAGAAGAGGAGCATTGGCGGGAAGAAGTGCGCCGGGTTGATGGACAGGAAGAGAACGGCAAAAGCCCATACGGTGCCGAGCAGGAGCAGGGCAGCGAACAGGAGGGGCCGCGACCGTGCATAGAGCGCCGAGAGGAAGAAGACCGTGCACAGCCCGTACAGGAACGAGAGGGTCAGCGTGAGGAGGAGGAGGAGCGCAGAGAGGAACGTTGCGCCGATGAACGGCGATGCGAGGATATACCCGAACCCGAAGGGAAAGACCCAGAGGAAGAAGTAGTAGACCACGTCCTTGACCACGAAGACAAAGAAGATGTGGGCTTCAGAGAGCGGCAGGCTCCGGGCCGAGTAAGCGAGCAGGCTTGCCTGCCCGAACCTGCGGTTCATCACCTCGTTGCCGAGAAGGCCGAACGCCCCCACCATGAACCCGAGGAGGAGGAAGTTGGCGTGGATGATGAGCGAGAGGTTGCCGGCGGGAAGGGTTGTGCGCAACAGCGGCAGGAGGAACGCTCCCATGAACGCGATCCCGAAGATCATGACCGGGAAGAGGGCAAAGGAGATGCTCCCGAACATGGTGGAGTGCATCCGCCACTCCTCTTTGACCATCGCAATGAAGAGCTCAAACATGGGTACCCTTCCGGACGAGCGAGAGGAAGAACTGGGGCAGGTGTTCTCCCCTGCTTGTCAGTTCTGCAACCGGGCCGGTGTGCAGCAGCCTGCCCTTGTGGAGGATCGCA
>JBFYKS010000194.1:0-5741 GCA_041305785.1 Methanoregula sp.
TTTCCGCCGGGTCATCGTTGCTCCCTCCCCTCCCGGAGATTTCGGGGATCATCCTCCCCGTCATCGAGCCGCAGGAAGATCGCCCCGTTCATCCGTTCCTGCCGTTCCATTGAGGAGCAGACACGGTCACGGACCGCCTTTTCGGTCTTTGCGAACCGGTCTTCCGGATCGGGAGAAGCGAGGTCCCGCCAGGCCCTCTTCCAGGCGGCATTCTTCGCTTCCCTGCAAGCCCCGATCCCAGGGCTGTGGAGTGTTGTCTTTCGCCCCACCGGCCGGGGCGGGGATACTCTCTTTTTTGCTTCCCCCTCCGGGCCGGGCACCATCTGGTCGTTTTGCGATACGGTACGGGAAGCTGCGGTCCTGCCGCTGCCTTCCCTTCCCTCTTCTGGTTCATCGTGTTTTGTCATCGTTGGTGGTTCTGTCTCATGTTCTCCCTGCCATGCCGGATAAGAGCCGTTCGCTCTCGTCTAAAATGAAAAAAAATCCCGGTCATGTTGCAGGGCCCGGGCTCATCCGGACTCCTGCGCACTCATACCGGCAGGCGGCAGGTTCCCTCGCAGGAACGGACCATCAGCCAGCCGGTGACCGGGAACAACCGCTACCGTTGTATCAGGAAAAATGCGGGGCAGCCCCGTACCGGGCCCTGCCCGCAGGCACCCTGGCGGGTACTAAAAATCTCAAAACGCTTCATGTCCTGCATGACCCGCAATGCCCCCATCAGGGTGGCGACAATCACCATCTCCACGATCAGGAACCCGGCATAGAAGCGGGCCGCTGCTATTGCGTACCCGAGCTGCCGGATCTTCGTCGTTAAACGGTGAAGGATTTTTGCGATCATTGCACTAATGAAAAGTCGATTTGATCTAATATATACTAGTTGGTGATTGCGGGAATTTTCGCACTCATTCGCGCTATCCGGCCGCTCAGCGGCCGCCAATTGTCAGACCGGATCCGGGGGGTCGGGTGGCGCGGTCTTGGGATTTTTTTATATCGTGTCACCAAAAAAAATCACGGGGAATTTTCCGTCTCGGGAGCCGCAACAGGCGCCGGGTCCATCCACCGTTTCAGCAGGATCAGGGCCGGGATTGGGCAGAGGGCAAAGACAAGAATAACCACACTTACGACCAGGGCAAAGAGCAGCGAGCTCGCGCTCGTATTGTATATGCCCCCGGTCATCATGGGGATAAACAGCAGGAGACTGAGCGAAAGGAGCGGGGAGAGCAGACCAACAACCCAGCCAAACAGTACCGAAAAGGCAAGGGATGGGGCGAGCACGACCGTGTACATGCTCAGCAGCAGGCCGAAGATGACGTAGAAGGCAAGGACGAAGGGGCCACGTTTGCCATACTCTTCCTGCGGGAACCTGCGTCGGGTCATGACCGCAAACGCGATGAAGGTCGCACAGTTCCAGAGCCCGTGGAGGAGGAGCGTTTTTTTGTCCGCCGCCTTCTTCCTGAAGACAAGCATGCCGGCAAGGAGCGAGGCTGCCGCGGAGAAGAGGATGTACATAACGGCGGTGATGAAGAACGAGAACACAATGTATGCTTCCTTAAAGATCAGGTCCGCGGGCGGCTCCGGGTTGATCCAGAGGTCCTCCGTGAAACGGTCTGACGGGACGACGATCAGGATCTTGGTGTAATGCAGGTCATCAAAGGATGTCTTCCCGTTGAAGAACGGCTCCAGCGACGCCGGGGGTTTGTATCTCCCCTGCGTGAAATAGGTAACTTCGGTATGGTCGCGGATCCCCTCGTACAGTTCCGGTGTTACGAAGCCGGTCGCGTAGAGCAGCACCGGTACCTCGCGGGAACCGTACACCGCGGTCGGCTTTAACGGGAAGTAGATCTTATCCGCGGGGAACCGGACAAAGACGCCGATCATGTTTGCCTGCGTGGTGCCGGACCATGGATCATTATACATCTCCTCCTGGCCCGCGGCCTCGCGGTACGCGGTCACGTTGGCAACCGAGGTCACGACAAACGTGTAGTCCTGCCCGATATAGGTGGCAAGCATCTCCTGCCCGCCTTCGGTCGGTGTCATGCCGCGAATGATGAGGAAGTTATTGAGGGCGTCCGCATCGCTGGCCGCAACCACTTCGGTCACAACCCCCATCTTCTCGACACGGTCATAGATCTGGATGTCGGAAGATTTGCCCATGTGTCCGGCCATGCCAAAGACAAACGCTGACAGGATCACTGCCCCGCCGCATAACGCTGAGACAGGGAAGGTTGCGTAAAGTACCGATGCAGCCGATGCCGTAGCGACAGCAGAGATATAGTCCTCCTCAAAATTGCTCCCGATAAGCCGGGGGTAGCCTTTCAGCACATCGATCTTCACCATCTCCGGCGCTGCTGGTACCGGGAAGATCCAGACCGCTCGTTCGCCTTTAAAATCGCTTCCCGGGCTCACCGAGATGAGCATGTTCTCCATCCCGTCCTCGTAGTGGATGGCCGCCACCTGGTTCTCTTCCGGTTGCAGGTACCACATATCGGCGTCCTCGATGAACATCATGCCGTCCGCGGCGGCATAGGGTGCGATGAAGAGAAGGGCAAAGATGAGGGAGAGGATCTTTTGCATATACTCCTGATTTATTCCAGCTGGCTTATAGATGCTGGCCGGCAGGGCTGAGCCTCCTCACGATCATCGGCCGGTGTCCGTGAAAACCCCGTACGCTCCATTCCCTGCCTGCGAATCCCCCGCCGGAAAAAGAACTTATCAATATTTCCTGTGGTACACGATGTAGTACTGGTACACTTTGGGCGAGGTGGACGTGGTGGTGGTAGCCGGGTTTGTCACGGTCCTTGTATCGAAGAACCAGCCAATCTCCCGCGGCTGGTCAAGGACCCCGCCCTGCGGGAACGAGAGCACCTGCAGAACTTTCCCGTCCTGCGCCACAGCGTAATGCGGGGCGTTCTTCGGGTCCGGGGGAGCGTCGAACCCGAAGACGATGATATCCCCGTCCTGCAGGGTCACCTGCGGGGCCTGCCCCTTCTCCACGTATCCCTGCGATGCAACCTCGTAATCGGCGAGGAGTTTTTCACCCACCTCCGCCTTGCGCTGCCCGCCGGCATATGCGCGGGCCGCGGGGCCGAGGTTCTCCATCGAATCCGGCGGTTTCCTGAAGATCTCAGTATAGGCAAGGTCCTGGCAGTACACGTACCGCTTCTTATTCTCGTGGTAATAATCGGTAATGCCCTTTCCAGTGCCGACCGCTTTGAGGCAGTTCTCCTGCGAGAACGTCCCGGCCATGCTCGATGAGCGTCCGGTCCCCATCTTTTCGCAGACGGACGGGTCGCCGGCCGCAACCGCTACCCGGTGGAGGCATTCAAGCCGCGAGTACTCCCCCGTGGGCCCCGGGTTGTCCTTCATCCTCTCGCAATACGCGGGGTCCATCTCCTTTTCCGCGATCAGCAGGTAACACTTGCTCTCCGGCGGCGGACGCTCGATATCGGCGCAGAGTTCCGCGTCGCTCTTCCTGATCGCCGCGTCCTGGATGCAGTGGTCCCGGTCAACACCCACGGCATCCAGCGGCACGGTTGTGCAGATGCCGGCCTCGGCGGATCCGAGGATAAGGTCGATCTCGAAGCAGCCCGCGATGAGGGCTGTGGCAACAAGAACGAGTGCCAGAAGGAGGTGGCCCGGTCGCATGATCGAAAGATACGGGCCGGAGATGAAAAAGGTTCGCGTGTGAACCCCGTCTGTTCATACCGGTTTATCAGGGAGGAAAGGAATGGTCTCCTGTCCCGTTACCCACCCGCCCGGATGGCTTCCAGAAACGCCGGGCCGTATTTCTCCAGTTTGAATGGCCCGACTCCGGAAATCGCGGCAAACCCGGCCCGGTCCCCGGGCCTTGCCTTTGCCATCTCGCGGAGGCTCTTGTCTGCGAAGATCAGGTAGGGGAGCACCCCCCGCTTCTCGGCAAGGTTCTTCCGGACGGTCTTTAAGCGGAGGAAGAGGGCGTCCTCGGCATCACTGCCGGCGATTCCGGCACAGGCATCGCAGGAGCCGCAGTTTTCTGTGGGGTAGGCCTCGCCAAAGTACCGGAGCAGGTGACGACGCCGGCATCCGGGGCTCTCGCAGAAGTCCCGCATGGCATCGATCTTGGCAAGCGCCACCCGGAGGGTCCCCGCGGTGTACCCGTCCCGGGAGGCAAGGGCCCGGAGCCGTGCGGCATCGGCCGGGCTGTAGAGGAGGACACACTCGCCGGGCTCCCCGTCCCGGCCGGCCCGGCCGGTCTCCTGGTAATAGGCCTCGGGCGACCGGGGGAGGCAGGTGTGGATCACGAACCGGACATCGGGCTTGTCGATGCCCATGCCAAACGCGATGGTTGCAAGAACTGCCTGCAGTTCGCCTTTTAAAAACGCGTCCTGCACCGACTCACGTACCTGCTGCGAGAGGCCGGCGTGGTAGGCGGCGACCGTAAACCCGCGCCTCTTCAGCGATCGTGCAAGGTCCTCGGTCTCCTGCCGGCTCCGGCAGTACACGATGCCGGTCTCGTTCCGGTGACGCCCGAGGAAGGTACGGAGGAAGAGGTCCGGGTCGGTCTTCTTCTGCACCCGGTAGGTGAGGTTTTTGCGGTCGAAACTCCCGACAAACTCCTGCGGGTGCACAAGACCGAGCTGACGGGCGATGTCCTTCCTCACGTCGGGGGTTGCCGTGGCGGTCAGGGCGATGACCGGCACACCACAGAATGCCTTGCGGAGACCTGCGAGCTGCCGGTACTCGGGCCGGAAGTTGTGACCCCACGCGGAGATGCAGTGCGCCTCGTCCACCGCAATGAGCCGGAGCGGGCAGTCCTTAAGGCAGGCAAGGAACGCGGGCTGGACGCAGCGTTCTGGCGAGACGAAGAGGAGCTGGATCGTGCCGTTTTTGAGCCCTTCGCCAAGCTGTGCCCGGCCCCGGGAGTCGATGGTGCTCGTCCATGCAGCGGCATGGATGCCCCGGCGGTTGAGGGCGTCAACCTGGTCCTTCATCAGCGCGAGTAAAGGGGAGACGACCAGCGTCACGCCGCCCCGGCAGAGGGCGGGGAGCTGGTAGCAGAGCGACTTGCCGCTGCCGGTGGCAAGGATGGCAAGCGTGTCCCTGCCTGCGAGAACCGAGCTGATGATCTCCTGCTGGAGCGGGCGATACGTGGCATAGCCCCAGTAGCGCTGTAAGAGTTCGCGTGCTTTGTCCATCCCGAATGTCCGCCTTGTATGGGAGAACGTTCGAATGGGGGGTATAAAAACCGGGGAGAGCGGGGGATGAAAGTGAATGCGGAGTGGTTTTCGGACTCCCTGATCGCAGCGGTCCACCTCCTCCCCCCGCCGGGCCGGGTGCTCCATCCCCGTGTCCACGCCAAAGAAAAAAATTAAAATGTTTAAATATTCGTAAATTTTACCTGATACCGGTGTTTTTTCAGAATGGATCATAGCACAGGAGTATCAGCATCGATCGATTATACCAGAGAAGCATTTGAAGGAAAATGGATCCGCTGGCTCATCTTTGTCATCCTCAGCGTTCCCATGGCGCTGATGCCGTTCGTCTTCGACTTCGAAACCCTTGCAAAAACCACTGACTTCTCGTGGGACCAGGTGCCATGGGGCCAGGTTGCCATTATCATCTTTGCCGGCATCATACTCTCCTTCTTCCTGTCAGGATACGTTGTCCGGATTTACCGCGGGGTACAACCCGCCCCGGACTTTACCGACTGGGGGACTCTCTTCCTTGACGGCATCAGGTTGCAGATCGTGAGTCTCATCTGG
>JBFYKS010000195.1:0-4133 GCA_041305785.1 Methanoregula sp.
TAGATACGCCTTTGCAGCAGCCGGGCTCGTCCTCCTCATATCAGCCCTTATCCTGACCGCCCACCTCTCCACGAACAATCTGGAGTTCTCGCAGTACAACACCGACTGGAACGGCACCTCGCAGTTCTTCTTTGGACTTGACCGCCACCATACCGTCATGGTTACCAAAAGCACCCAGCTTGAACCGTACGGCGGTGAGGCACTCCTGCTCATCCTTGCACCGTACCGCATGCCGGACGATGAGGAGATCACGGCATACCAGAAGTTTTTGGACAAGGGCAACACCCTTCTGCTTGCAGATGATTTCGGGACGGGCAGTGCGATCTTACAGCAGATCGGGAGCCGGATCACCATCACCCGCGGGAACCTCTCGAGTGTCGACCGGCAGTATGCCGACCCGTACACGGTCGTGGTGTACAGGAGAGGTAACAGTACCCTCTTTTCCCACTGCGACACGCTCATAACCAACCGCCCGGCCGCGATTGAGGGAGGCGATGCCGTGATGACAACCTCGGTGCTGAGCTGGGTGGACCTTGACGGGGACCGCAGGCTCAAAGCCCCGGAAGCGATGGGACAGTACACCGTTATCGCACAGGAGGATATCAGCCGGGGCAGGATCATTGTCATATCGGACCCCAGTATCTTCATCAACACGATGCTCGAACCAGACCAGCCGGGAGACAACCTCGCGTGCATACAGGATCTGATCCGCTCCAACCGGACCGTGCTTGTCGACCAGATGAACTCCCGGACACGGGATACTGAGGGCATGAGCGAAATACTTCATCTGATAAGAACAACAATACCTGTTAACGTCCTCTTCCTCACCCTGCTGGTGCTTGCTGTTGCCGTGGTATGGAGAAGGAAGATGGTATAAGGTGCCCCATGGACCCTGAAGTGCAGACAAAAGAGATTGCCGAACTCTCGCAGACCTACCGTGCAATCAACCGGAAACTGGCAGAATTTGTTGTCGGCAACATGCAGCTCATCGACCTGATCATGATCGCCATGCTCGCCGAAGGGCATATCCTCATCGAAGGGGTGCCGGGCACGGCAAAGACCACGATCGCAAAGTCCATGGCCGTGATCGCGGGCTGCAGTTTCAACCGTATCCAGGGCGCAATCGATCTGCAACCGGCAGATATGATTGGCGTGCGCATCTACAACCAGGAGAAGAAGGAGTTCATCCTAAACAAGGGGCCGGTCTTCACCAACATCCTTCTTGCCGACGAGATCAACCGCGTGAACCCGAAGTCCCAGAGCGCGTTTATCGAAGCCATGAGCGAGCGGCAGGCAACCATTGACGGGACAACCCTTGCACTTCCCTCACCCTTCTTTGTCATCGCAACCCAGAACCCGTACGAGTTCGAGGGGACATTTCCCTTGATCGAGGCGCAGCGCGACCGGTTCATGTTCAACATCAGTTCGTCGTACCTGAATGACTCCGATGAGCTCGATATCATCCGGCGCGCCAGTGCCGGCCGCCTCGACTGGGACCAGTACGCAAAGACACTCTCCCCCCTCCTCTCGCCGGACCTCATCCACCACCACATCGGGGTTGTCGGCCAAGTCACTATCGGGGAGCCGGTCCTTGCCTACATCCGTAACCTTGTCATGGCAACCCGCAGCCACCCGGACGTGCAGCTCGGCGCTTCCACCCGTGCATCGATCGCGCTGGTCCGTGGCGGCAAGGGCGTGGCTGCGCTCGACAACCGGACCTATGTCATCCCCGATGACATCAAGCAGATCACCAAGGCCGTGCTCGCCCACCGGCTCATCCTGACCCGTGAGGCGGAGGTCGAGGGCCTGAGCCCGGCAGCAGTGCTCGACGATATCCTCTCCCGGGTCGAGGTGCCGTGACCCGTGAGGCTGATGCAGTGCACCCGAATCCTGGCACTCCTCGCCATCCTGCTCTTTGCCTGGTCGCTTGTCCTTGACGACATGGCCACCCTGCTGGCCGCATCCCTGCTCCTCTCTGTACTGGTCGGGGCCGTCATCATCTTTGAGCAGAAGGTGCGGGTGGCGGTCATGTCGGTTTTTGTTGAGCGCGTGCCGGAACGCACGCAGGTACGGAAGGGAACAACCATCCAGGTGACGACGAGCGTCACGGTAACGGTGCCGGACGGTATGACCGTAACCCTGCAGGAGAGCCTCCCCTCAACGTTAGCCATACAGGACGGCATTACATCGGGGACCGTTGAGCAGGCTGCAGTTATGGCCACGCAGAAGATGACCTACCGCGTCACACCCATAGTGCACGGTGAATACCTGTTCTCCGGCATTGTCCTCACCCTCCGGGACCGGTTCTTTGAGACGGAGATGATCCTCTCGGCGCCACCATTCTCTGGACCCACCCTGATGGTCCAGCCGACCGGGCTCTTTGAGAGCGGCCCGCAGCGCATCACGGCAGAGACCCGCGAGATCGAGAAGATGAGCGTGCTCTCGGGCTTTGGGATCCGGGCGCTGCGGGAGTATTATGCCGGGGACGATATGCGGAAGATCGACTGGAAGCAGACCGCCAAGCATGACCGGATCTATGTCCGGGAATATGCCGGCATGATGACGCTTCCCCCCCTCATCATCATCGACCTCCCCGGGCGTAAGGATACCTTCTCTCCTGCGGATTTCGAGCATATGGTGGCAGCCGTGGCCGGACTCTGTGAATACTCGGTCAGGACATACCAGCACGTCTCGATCCTCATCATCTCCGGGCCCAACATCCTCTCGTTCATCGAAGAGGAGAAGGACCTTCTGCGCTGTATGACCGCGCTTCGGAGGTGGATGCACCCGGTGGACCGGCCCGTGCACCTTTACCGCACATCCGATCGCTCTGATCTCCGTGCGAGGATACGCGCAATCGACGGGCTTGAGCCAGAAGAGACGGGAGATGCCGTGACTAAATTTCTCCTGCACCTGCGAAGAGAGTACCAGGCCGGGCTTTCGGAGCAGCGGGTCCTGACGTTCACCGGCCAGATCATCAGGACCATCGGCCAGATGACCGCCGATGAGATGTATGTCTTCACGCTTGGATGCGGGGATATCAGCCACCTCCGGCAGCTGGTCCGCCAGGCACGGGCAATGAAGGTCCAGGTTAACCTCAGGGTGCCCTCGCGAAAGGATCCGGTATGGTCAGGGTCTTCGCAGACCGGGTTCCGGGTCGATTCGCTGGAGGCATTTGCATGAATCCTGTCAATACCAGATTTTTTTTAAACGGCCTGCTGGCAGCAGTCATCCTCCTCTTCTCCCTGCTCTATCCATCCCCGGCAGCGTATGCTGCTCTCTTTTCCACGGTCCTCTTCATTGCCGTATTCCTGGTGACCCGTTCATGGGATGACCGTGCGGTGTACCTGGCCCTTGCCGGTACCCTGCTCGTCGCCGTCTTCAGTGCTGCGTCAGCCTGGGGCGGGCTTGCTGCGGCGTGGATGATCGCCCTGATCATTGCTTCTGTCATGGATATCCGCCTGACCCGTGCAAGCGCCAAAAGCCTTGCAATCGCGGCCTGTGCCACGGTCGCAGTCACCCTGTTTATCGATTCACAGAACCATGTGCCGGTCCCTCTCATGGTCGTCTGCACTGCAGCATTCCTCATCCTTGCTGTCATCGCCGTCCGCAAATACCGGTTCCGGAAGCACTATTGCGGGGGTGCCGCATGAAGATTTCCGCCCTGAACCCGTTCTACCGGGCCGCTCTTGTCCTGCTGGGTGCTGCGGTAATCCTCATCCTTGTCGCGGTGGTCACGCCCGGGAAAGGCTTAACCAGTGCCGCACTCGTGATTGCCGGGGTGTCCTGCATGGTTACCGGGATCTTCCTTGCCGCCTTGTCAGGTCCCGAACCGGTAAATACCCGTCTCATCAGCCTGCTTCCCGTGCAGGGCGCCATCAGCCTGAGCCGGATCTGCGCAGATCTCGGGATTTCGGAAAATGCCCACTTCCTCCCCCCGGCCAGGAGCCGGAACGGGCGGATTATGCAGTTCAACCCGGTTGCCCCGTTCGATGGTGACGATGCATCGATCCATGGGGACTCGTTTGTGATCCCCGCGGGACCAGCCGGCCTTCTGGTCATGCCTTCGTCAACACCCTTACTCGAAGAGTTGCGGGCCAGCCATGGGCTCGTGGTGCCAGCTGACGCGTCAG
>JBFYKS010000196.1:0-2541 GCA_041305785.1 Methanoregula sp.
AAAGATGCTTCCGTTAGAGTCAGCAGCTGCGATCGATGGTTGTTCAAAAGGATAAATCGGTTCAACATGTATAACTGAACCCGCTGAAAAAAAAAGAAACCAGTGAGTAAAAAGAGGAGAAGCAGTGAGACTTGGACGGCTTTTATTATCATTCAAAAGCATTGGAATTTGTTTTTATAAATTTGTTACATAATGATGGGATCGAGGAACGCCGGTAACAACGGGTCGGGACACATGCGTGGTGTGGACCCGTCCTCTTTTTACGATTGGCGTGCCAGAATCGAATTGAAAGAAGACCATTGTCCGTTTCACTTTCATGCCCCATCCCTCATCTCTTTAATACCCCACACCAAACTGTCTCAGCACCTATAATGAAAGATATCCTCATCAAAGGTGCCCGCCAGCACAACCTCAAAAATATCAGCGTCACGATCCCCCGGGACAAGTTGGTAGTAATAACCGGCGTCTCCGGCTCCGGGAAATCAACCTTAGCGTTTGACACGCTCTATGCCGAAGGCCAGCGCCGGTACGTCGAGTCCCTCTCTTCCTATGCCCGCCAGTTCCTCGGCATCATGCAGAAACCGGACGTGGACTCCATCGAGGGGCTCTCGCCCGCGATATCTATCGAGCAGAAGACCACCTCCAAGAACCCCCGCTCCACGGTCGGGACCGTCACCGAGATCTACGATTACCTCCGGCTCCTCTATGCCCGGATCGGGACGCCTTACTGCCCCGAGCACAACATCCCCATCGCGGCTCAGACCCCCGATAAGATCGCCGACCAGATCGCAGCAGAATACAAGGGCCAGGTCACGGTCCTTGCGCCGATCGTCCGGCAGAAGAAGGGCACGTACCAGCAGCTCTTAAAAGATCTCAACAAGGAAGGGTTCACAAGAGTCCGGGTCAACAAGAAGATCCTCCGGACCGATGAGGAGATCAAGCTCGACCGGTACAAGATGCAGGACATCGAGATCGTCATCGACCGGCTCGACTCCTCCGACCGGGGCCGGCTCACCGAGGCCGTGGAGAACTGCTTAAAGAAGTCCGAAGGGCTCGTGCTCGTTTCTGATGAAGAGGGCAGGGAGTCCACCTACTCCTCCCTCATGGCCTGCCCGGTCTGCGGGATGGCATTCGAGGAACTCCAGCCCCGGATGTTCTCGTTCAACAGCCCGTTCGGGGCCTGCGAGGAGTGCCACGGGCTCGGGGTCAAGATGGAGTTTGACCCGGACCTCATCATCCCCGATAAGGAGCGGTGCATCGCGGACGGCGCCATCGCCCCGTACCGCAACCCGATGGACGGGTTCCGGGGCCAGTACCTTGCAACGGTCGCGAAGAACTACGGCTTCTCGGTGCTGACGCCGATCAAGGACCTGACGAAGGAACAGTACGAAGCCCTGATGTTCGGCTCCTCGAAACGGATGAAGTTCCAGATGAGCATGAGAAACGGCGATGCCGAGTGGTCGCACACCGGGGAATGGGAAGGGCTCCTCCCCCAGACCGCCCGGCTCTATGCCCAGACCCAGTCCGACTGGAGGAAGCGCGAGCTCGAAGGCTACATGCGGGTCTCCCCCTGCCCGGCCTGCAACGGGAAGCGGCTCAAGGAGAAGGTGCTCGCGGTCCGGATCGACGGGAAATCGATCATCGATGTCACCGACATGTCGATCTCGGAGGGCATCGCGTTCTTCAAAAATATCCATCTCACCAAAAAGGAAGCGGAGATTGCCAACCTGATAACGAAGGAGATCAAGAGCCGGATCGACTTTTTGGAGAAGGTCGGCCTTGGCTACCTTACGCTCTCCCGGAACGCCGGGACCCTCTCGGGCGGGGAAGCCCAGCGGATCCGGCTCGCCACCCAGATCGGCTCGAACCTGATGGGCGTCCTGTATGTCCTCGACGAGCCTTCCATCGGTCTCCACCAGCGCGACAACCGGAAACTCATCGAGACCCTTCGGACGCTCCGCGATCTCGGGAACACGGTCCTCGTGGTGGAGCACGACGAGGACATGATCCGGTCCGCCGAGCATGTCATCGACATGGGCCCGGGAGCCGGGCTGCACGGCGGCTACATTGTTGCGGAAGGAAACCCGAAGCAGATCGAGAAGAACAAGAAGTCCTTAACCGGCCAGTACCTCAGCGGTGCGAAGATGATCGATGTCCCTAAAAAACGCCGGGCCCCGAAAAAGTACATCACGGTCAGGGGGTGCAAAGAGAACAACCTCAAGAACATCGATGCAAAATTCCCTCTCGGTCTCCTCACGGTCGTGACCGGTGTCTCGGGGAGCGGCAAGTCCACGCTCGTCTACGAGACCCTGTACAAGGGCATGATGCAGATCATCAACAAGTCCCGCGACCAGGCCGGGAAGCATGACAGGATCGTCTTCGACGCCGAGATCGACAAGGTCATCGTCATCGACCAGTCACCGATCGGCAAGACCCCCCGGTCCAACCCCGCGACCTACACCAAAGTCTTTGACGAGATCCGCACGGTCTTTGCCGGGACGAAGGAAGCGAAGATGCGGGGCTTTGCGCCGGGCCGGTTCT
>JBFYKS010000197.1:0-10095 GCA_041305785.1 Methanoregula sp.
CCGGATCGCGCCAGTGTACTGTTGCTGCATCGTTTGGTATACGGGAGGGTGTGAACCATCTGTGGGTATGCTGTATACCGGAAACAGAGAATTGCTGGTCTGCACTCGGAGAATTGGTTCAGTTTAACGGGCAGAATTTCGATCTGATCGATGAGGAAAAACAGACGCGGCTGATGGAGATCTTTTCGATCTCCAAAGAAGAGCTTGAGGCAGCCGGGGGTCCCGGACGTATCACGGATCTGGTGCTGGAGCGGGTTGCCCTGCTCCAGGTCATGCGATAAAAATACCATAATCGCCGGGTGGGGAGAAACTTCCCGACTGATGGACAATGATCGGAATAGGTTTCTCAACAATTCAGGATGCCCCGGATCAATAATATTCTCACCAAAACCATGGTGAAATGTCTTTGAGCAGGACCAGGTATCACATTTCCGGTGCACGATTCTCTGGCACATTGAATATGGAAAGGTCCGGAAAAATTCCATCCTGTTTGCCTGTGGTCGCAGGCATCGTGAGGGTTTTCATGGCAGATCCTGCGTAAACCTTTTAATCGCGATCATGGGGTGTCAGTTAATGAGCCGATTATCGGTTAATTATCCGACAATCGGTATGGATAACCGACAAAATTTTTGATTCTCCGAAGAGACCTTCCGGAAAATGCAATCAAGGTGCGATTGAAAAATTTTCTGCGGGGGGTATGGGATCGATTGAAATTTTTTTTGCCGGAGATTGGTTGTGAATTTTTTTTACAAAACCGGTAGTGTGGTTTGATTCGGATGCTTCCCATAAATGAACTAAATATCGCCTGATCATACGTTCATGGTAGTTAAGAGCCAAAAGAAATCTTATTGATCACAAATCTCAGAAATTATCATGTCCCACTCCACGAGAAACCCTGCGGGGATATTTCCTTTTTTCTGCCATCGCGGTAAGGGAAATGTCAGGTCAAAAAGGTGTTCCAACCCTGCTAAAACAATCAAAGGTGATACTCACCTGCCCGGAGTTTCATCCGCAAGCCTGGAAACTTCCTGATGCGGTGATAACGTATTTCCCGTCCCCTTAGAACCCAATATCCATTCCAGGTTAGGAAAATTCGATAATCGGAGTTGCAAAACAGGCAACATTTTCGATTGGCGACAGCGATCATTCAGGAGAAATGGAGTTTATTGTCCCTGCTGTAACGAGCGCGGTTTTCCTTCGGGCAATCATATTTGACGATTGTCTCCGGAATAGATACCAGTTCACCGGTTTGCATGGCTGAGTATGTGGTCAATCTCCGGCAGGATGAGCTCGGTTGTTGCCAGGGTTACTGCAGGTGTTGACCCCGGAATACAGAATACCGCCTTTCCACCAATAATACCTGCAACTGCCCGTGAGAGCATCGATGCCGTACCAATCTGACCGATACTCTTCATCCGGAAGAACTCCCCAAATCCCTCGATTCTCTTCTCAAGGAGTGGCAAAACCGCCTCGATTGTACAATCATCGTGGGTGAGACCGGTACCCCCGTTGATGATGATACAATTGGCAACTTTCCGGGCAATGAACAGTTCATTCCGGATTGCGTCAATGCGGTCCGGAACGATGGCATAATGGGTGATGGTGATTGATTTTTCTTCCAGCAGACCGGTAATGGTCTTTCCGCTGGTATCCGTATCAGGGGTCCGGGTAGTTGAAACAGTAATTATCGCCCCGGTAATTTTGTGCGGTTTCACATGATGATGACTCATAACAGAGGAGTTATTGCGTGTTATCCGTATTGAGAATTTGGTGAGATGAATTGTCGGGTTTTTTAAGAGGAGCCTGATAATCTCAATGGCTCAGCATTAAAGCTATGAGAATTATGAGATTCCTGGAGAGATTCCTGTGCAATGAACCTGAATACTGGAGGTTCACCCAATTTGATGGCACGGATATCGGGCCCGAAGAGGTTTGGGGGGGCTGTATTCAGATAAAAGGTGATGATGAGATCTAAAGATTGATTTACAATATCTGGAGGTTTGCCAACACCCCCTTTTTCTCAAGCAGCATCTTGATAGAGGAGGTCCGGATTTGAAGGGTTTTTCGTTATTCTTTCCTTTCCGTAACCGTAAGAGAGTCCTGAACAATGTCAATGCGCGAGATTATTATTGACAGGGACGTTTCTTCCATTGAATTTTTGACAATTATCCTTTTCCAGAACAAACCGGATGGGGTTTTGTCCTGCACGGACACCCCCCATCATTTCCTATGGAAATATTATTTTAATGCCTCCTTTATCCATTTTAACGGTAATGAGTGAGTTTCCAGATATTTTTCTGAAGAAACAATCTTCCATTTTATCGAGATTATTTCGAATACTTTATATAGTATTACCGATATATTCTAAAATAACTCCTTTTACCATATTTTTTTTGGGAAGGGTCACATTTCCCAAAACATCTCCACTGGAAACAAAGGGGTGTCCCCCTTTTGAAAAAAAGAGACGATCAGTCGAAGGAAATGGCTGGATGTGCACCAAATACCAGCAAAAATCACGAGATCGCTTGGGAAACTAAAAAAATAATAAAAAATAGGGTATATCCCAAACTGTGTATATTTTCAAAAACAAAACAGAATTTGAGTGATTTCCACAAGAAGTAAAGGGGTTTATCAACCGTGCAAACCGATCGTTTTTTAGTCTCATCTCACTAATTCTCAGCTCCGCTGTGTGATCATGCCCGATACCGAAGACCCCTCAACCGGACTATTCAAAAAATATCTGACCAACAACCGGATCTTCAAGGACCGGGAGGTGCTCCGGCACTCATACCGCCCGCAGATCCTGCCCCACCGGAAGCCCCAGATAGACGAAGTAGCCTCCATCCTTGCCCCCTCCCTCCGGAACGAAACCCCCTCAAATATCCTCATTTACGGCAAGACCGGTACCGGCAAGACCGCATGTGTCCGGTATGTGGGATTTGAACTGGAGAAAGCAAGCTCCAAGATGGGAACTCTCTGTCGTATCGTGCACCTGAACTGCGAGGTGATCGATACCCAGTACCGGGTCCTGGCCCAGATAGCCAAGTGTCTTGATGTCCCGGATGAGCTGGCTAGCGACAAGACCCGCACCCACATCCCGATGACCGGGTGGCCTACGGATCAGGTGTATGCCGAGCTCAAGAACCAGCTGGAAGCCGGGGGCGGGGTCCTTGTCATCGTGCTTGACGAAATTGACAAACTCGTCAAGAAGAGCGGGGACGACACCCTCTATAACCTGACACGGATCAATTCGGATCTCAAGAACTCCAAGGTCAGCATCATCGGCATCTCCAATGACCTGAGTTTCAAGGACTTCCTTGATCCCCGGGTCCTCTCCTCGCTCTCTGAAGAAGAGATCGTCTTCCCGCCCTACAATGCCCCGCAGCTGGTGGACATCCTTGCCCAGCGTGCTGACGGTGCATTCATGCCCGGGGCCATTGCCGATGGAGTTATCCCGCTCTGTTCTGCGCTTGCCGCGCAGGAGCATGGAGATGCACGGCGGGCGCTCGATCTCTTCAGGATCTCCGGTGAACTTGCCGATCGGGATGAGTCAACCCAGGTGACTGAAGCGCACGTCAAACTGGCACAGGCCAAGATCGAGACCGACAGCATGATCGAATGTATTGCCACGCTCCCCACGCAGAGCAAGCTGATCCTCTTCTCGATGCTGATTTTGGAACAGCTGGGCCAGAATATCTTTACGAGCGGGGAAGTCTCACGTATCTATCAGGATATTGCCCCAACCATCGAACTCGATGTCCTCACCCACCGCAGGATCACCGATCTCATCTCCGAGCTGAACATGCTTGGCGTGATCAACACCCGGGTTGTCAGCCGCGGGCGGTACGGCAGGACCAAGGAGATGTGGTTTGACTCCAATACGGGCAAGATCCGTGAGGTGGTACTCAAGGACGCGCGCCTCAACGGGCTCAAGGACCTTGACGTATCGCAGATGGAAGCCAAGTGGCTCAAGACCTGGTTCAGGTGATTTGGAATGGATGAAAAAGATCTCGAACTCCTCAGAATTCTCGAGGAGAACAGCCGGCTCTCAACAGAAGACATCGCGACCATGACCAACCTTACGACAGGTGAGGTTGCAGCAAGGGTACAGGCACTCGAAGCAGCCCGGATCATCCAGGGCTACTCCACGGTCGTCAACTGGGAGAAGGCTGGAGACGACGAGGTCGCCGCCATCATCGAACTCAAGGTCAGTCCCGAGCGCGATTACGGTTATGATCGCATCGCCGAAAGACTCTGCCGTTTCCGGCAGGTCAGGACCCTGCGCCTCATCACCGGCACCTACGATCTTCAGATCATGGTGACCGGTAAGAACATGCAGGATGTCTCACGGTTCGTCTCCGAGCACGTTGCACCTATGGACCGGATCCGGGAGACTGCAACGCATATTGTCATGAAGACCTACAAGGAGAATGGCAACGCGTTCTTTGAACAACCCGAGATGGAACGTCTCCCCTACTCCCCGTGAAGGTGACACCATGCGCAACTTTATCTCAGGACGTGCAACCGAGATTCCGCCATCAGGAATCCGGAAATTCTTCGATCTCGTGCTTACGATGGAGGATGTCATCTCTCTTGGAGTCGGCGAACCGGACTTCCGGACCCCCTGGAACATCTGCGAGTCCAGCATCTATTCAATTGAACAGGGGACTACCTCCTACACCTCCAACCGGGGCCTTCAGACCCTCCGTGACGGGCTTTCCCGGCACCTGGAACACGCTTACAATCTCCGGTACGACAGCAACAACGAGATCATCATCACCACCGGGGTCTCGGAAGGTCTGGACATTGCGGTCCGTGCCATCACCGATCCGGGCGATGAGATTCTTATCGCACAACCGTGCTATGTCTCCTATGGACCCTGTGTCACCCTCGCAGGCGGCACCCAGGTGCCGGTACCCTGTGTCGAGAAGGATCATTTCACACTGAACCCGGACACGCTTGCCGAAAAGATAACGAAAAAGTCAAAAGCCCTCATAATCAGTTTCCCCAACAACCCGACCGGCGCGGTGATGACGGAGAGTGACCTGAAGGCTGTTGCAGATCTGGTCATCGATCATGATCTCCTGCTCATCAGTGACGAGGTCTACTCGGAACTTTCGTATGAGAAACGCCACTGTTCAGCAGCAACCGTGGGCGACCTGTGGGAACGGACCATCACCCTCAACGGCTTCTCCAAGGCCTACGCGATGACCGGCTGGCGTATCGGGTATCTCTGTGCCCCAAAAGAGATCTGCGATGCGGCGCTCAAGATCCACCAGTACGTCATGCTCTGTGCCCCGGTAATGGGACAGGTGGGAGCTGCCGAGGCGCTCCGGTCGGCAGAGGAGGACAAGAACAGCATGGTCAACGAGTACCGCCTCCGGCGCAACCTGTTCGTTGCCGGTCTCAACCGGATCGGTCTTCCCTGCCATGTCCCCGAAGGAGCATTTTATGCATTCCCCTCCATTGAGAAGACGGGACTTTCCGATGTTGAGTTTGCCGAAAAGCTGCTCAAAGAGCAGCGGGTAGCAGTTGTCCCGGGAAGCGTCTTTGGCGAAGGCGGGGCGGGACATATCCGGTGTGCCTATGCAGTCTCCCGTAATGATCTGACCGAGGCGCTCCGGAGAATGGAGATCTTCATCAGTGGACTCCATACCTGAAGATCTCCCGCCGCCGCTTTTTTCCCATCAATTCACCATCCGTTTTATAATTTTCACGGATCACACCAGAACAGGTATCCCGGTGAGGGATAGTTTATTTTGGGACTCGACCAATACTACATGAAATACAATGAGCTGTTCAATCATCGTAGGTGGATTTTTTGGGGATGAAGGCAAGGGCAAGGTTGTTGCCCATATTGCCCACAAGGATAAGCCTGTAATCATCTCCCGTGGCGGTGTCGGCCCCAATGCCGGCCACACCGTTCAGGTCGGGACCAGGGAATATGGTGTCCGGATGGTCCCGTCAGGTTTTATCTATAAGGAAGCGAAGCTCTGCATCGGCAGTGGTGTCCTCGTTGACCCACGGGTTCTGAAGCACGAAGTGGATATGCTAGGTGTCAAGGGCCGTATCTTCGTTGACAAGCGGTGCGGCATCATCACCGAAGATCATATCGCACGCGACAAGGGGGACTCCCATTTGTCAAAGACGATCGGGAGTACAGGATCCGGTTGCGGTCCGGCCAATTCCGATCGCGTAATGCGGACATCCCCGCAGGCAAAGGACGTACCGGAACTGGCGGAGTATCTGCTGGATGTTCCAAAAGCCATTGATGACGAGATCAAAAAGGGCAACAGTGTCCTGCTGGAAGGAACGCAGGGCTTTGGTATCTCACTCTATTACGGGACCTACCCGTTCGTCACCAGTAAAGACACGTCCGCATCCCAGATCGCAGCCGACAATGGAGTCGGCCCGACAAAGATCGATGATGTCATTGTTGTCTTCAAGGCGTACCCGACCCGGGTAGGCGAGGGTCCGTTCAGCACCGAGATGTCTGCGGATAAATCCGATGCCATGGGTATCCAGGAGTTCGGAACGGTCACCCACCGGAAACGCCGGATCGGCGGCTGGGACGGGCAGATGGCCCGGTACTCGGCGATGATCAACGGCTGTACCATCGCTGCCATCACCGGCATTGACCGGGTTGACAAGGACTGTTTCGGGGCTACGGAATACAGCCAGCTCACCAAGAAAGCACTCGATTTCATCAGACAGGCTGAGGAAGACATCGGCTGCCCCGTGGGGCTCATCTCCACCGGCCCCGAGATGACCCAGATTATCGATATCCGGGATGAACTGAAATGAAACGTTCGCTCATGGATATCCTCTGCTGCCCGGTCTGCAAGGGGGATCTTGCCCTGCAGGTTGAGAAGGAAGATGAAAAAGAGGTACTCGAAGGCAAACTCCACTGTGCTGCCTGCAACGTGGACTATCCCATTCACGAGGGTATTCCCGATCTGCTGCCCCGGACCACCCAGTAACAAAGGAATCCGCATGAACCTCCCGCTGCCCATCTCCATGCTCATCTCTTCCGGCGCGGGAGTCCCCGAACCCGGGTACGAGATTCACCTCAACCGCAGCGGCATCAACTCCATCGATCTCCCTCGCGAGGATGTCAATGTCGAGGTCGGAACGACCGTATCGTTGCATTTCTTGAACCGGGGTGCCCCGATTCATATCACTGCCAGCTCGTCCAATGCCAGCATGTACACGGATTTCTTTCACGAGAACATGTATGTCGTGGATGAGTCGGTGCTGGCAATCCCGATCCGGAAAGACAGCAGGGAGGGTTTTTTTGATCTCGATATTATTGCCGGCTACGGTGCGGTCAAGACCGGGCTCCGGGTCCACATCATCCCCATCCAGCGCCTGCGTCCCGTGGTAAAAGAAGAGTTCCCCCTCCAGCCGGTTGCCCAGGGGCGGCCGCACATGCTCATGGTACTGATGGGGATCTCCCTCATCCTGTACAGCACCTGGCTGTACACCGCCATTGATTTTCTGAACATCGCGGCGTTTCTCCTTCTTATTGTCGGGGCACTGTATACATGGTACCGGCAGGATTAGTCTCAGCCGCCATCGTTCTTTTTGCAGCGCTGGTTGTGGACCGTCTTATCGGTGACCCGCACTCCCGGTACCACCCGGTTGCCCTGCTTGGCTCGTTCATCGGCTGGTGGGGAAAACCATTATTGTATCCCCCCAAGCTTCAGCGGATCACCGGAACCGGTCTCTGGGCCGTGACGGTCATCCTCTTTACCCTCCCGTTCCTATTGTTCTCCCTTCTTGCTCCGTGGTATGCCTGTCTTCTGATTGCCCCGTTCCTGCTGAAGTGTTGTTTTGCATGGCGAAGCCTCGAGGAGCACACGTTTGCCGTCGTGGAAGCACTGCGGGATGGTGTTGAGTCCGGGCGGGAGAAGGTTATGATGCTGGTCTCCCGCGATACCGCACAGCTCGACCGGGAACATATCCTGTCGGCGGGTTACGAGTCCATGACCGAGAACCTGACTGACAGCATCATCTCCCCGCTCTGCTTCTTTTGCGTCTTTGGTCTTCCCGGCGCTGCCGTGTTCCGGGCCGCAAATACCATGGACGCGATGCTCGGGTACCGGGACGAACGCGAGCGGCTGGGCTGGTGCGCTGCCCGGATGGATGATATCTGCAACTATATCCCGGCCCGGATTACGGTTCTTTTGCTCCTCATCTGGTTCATCCCCAAAAGAACCGCCGGTGATGCGGTTCGGGTGATGCTGCGCGATGGCAAAAAGCGTCCCGGGTTCAATGGCGGAATTGTCATGGCAGCCATGGCCGGGGGGACGGGGATACGGTTCGAAAAACCCGGGGTATATACCATAGGTGACAGCAAAAGAACGTTTGATGAGGCCGGTTCCGATATTCTTGCCGCAACCCGTGCAGCAACCCTCATCTTTGCAGCAGTTGCCTCTTGTGCACTGTTTTTATTGGGTACAATGATCAATAGTACCGGCATATGAAGACCGGGCAGAAAAAAGAGCAGCGGGAAAGAAGCAAATCCAAACCTCAAACGGAGCGCGATCTCATCCACCTTGGCGATCTCAGATTTGGTACGGAGCTTCTCAAGCGCGGCTTTGCATCCATGCAGAAAGGGGGCGTCATCATGGATGTTGTCAATGCTGAACAGGCAAAGATCGCCGAAGAAGCCGGGGCTGTCGCCGTCATGTCCCTTGAGCGGGTGCCGTCCGATATCCGGAAGATGGGTGGTGTCGCCCGCATGGCAGATCCCGAGAAGGTAGCCGAGATCATCGAAGCGGTCTCGATTCCTGTCATGGGCAAGGTACGGATCGGCCACTTTGTCGAAGCGCAGGTTCTTGAAGTTCTCGGCGTGGACATGATCGACGAGAGCGAAGTTCTGACCCCCGCGGATGAGCAATACCATATCGATAAAAAGCAGTTCAAAGTACCTTTCGTCTGCGGCGCCCGCAACCTTGGCGAAGCGCTCCGCAGGATCAACGAGGGAGCCGCCATGATCCGGACCAAGGGTGAGGCAGGAACCGGCAATGTTGTCGAGGCTGTCCGCCATATGAGGACCATCATGGGCGAGATCCGGATGCTCCGGGGTCTCGACCAGCAGGAGATGGCCGATTACGCCCGCGAGATCGAAGCCCCCGCAGAACTGGTCATCGAGTGCGCTGAACGCGGCCGGCTGCCGGTCGTCAACTTCTCGGCCGGCGGGATTGCCACCCCCTCCGATGCAGCCCTCATGATGCAGCTGGGGGCCGACGGCGTCTTTGTCGGTTCCGGGATCTTCAAGTCTTCAAGCCCTGAGCGGATGGCAAAGGCGATCGTGGAAGCGGTCAACCATTTTGACGATCCAAAGGTTCTCGCAAAGGTCAGCACCGGCCTCGGTGACGCTATGCCCGGCCTTGACGTCCACCTGCTCCGCGACGACGAGGTGCTCCAGACCCGTGGACGCTAATATTGGTGTCCTTGCATTGCAGGGGAACGTGAGCGAACACATCGACGCGTTCCTCCTTGCTCTCGAACGGACGGGGCACGGTGCCTTGTCCGAGGTTTTTGAGGTACGCAGTCCTGCCGATCTTGCGGACTGCACGGCTCTTTCCATTCCCGGCGGGGAGTCCACCACCATCTCCCGGCTCATCGACAAGAACGACCTGTATGAACCGATCCGGCAGTTCAAAGGCGGCATCTTTGCCACCTGTGCCGGAATGGTGCTGATGGCAACGGAGGTTGCCGATCCCCGCATCCATCCCCTCGGGCTCATGGATATGACCGTTGACCGGAACGCGTTTGGCCGGCAGTGCGAGTCGTTCGAGATTGACCTTCCGGTTGCAGGGCTTGATGCCAAGCCGTTCCATGCGGTATTTATCCGGGCACCGGTTGTCACCCGTGCCGGGCCTTCGCTCAAGGTTCTTGCCCGGCTCCAGAAAGGGATTGTTGCCCTTGAACATGGCAGGCACATGGCGCTGTCGTTCCACCCGGAACTCGGGGACGACACGAGGCTCCACGAGCATTTCCTCAGGGCCAATGGCATCTGAAAGACCCACACCATTTTTTCCAACACTCCTTTATCAGTTCGGACAGCCATCCTTTTTCATGGGTGCC
>JBFYKS010000198.1:0-3552 GCA_041305785.1 Methanoregula sp.
CAATCCCCCTGCTCAAGGTCGAGGGCTATGGCGAGATCCCGGCCCAGCATGCGGTTGAGAAGGCAGGGATCAAAGACCAGCTCGACCCAAGGATGGACGCACTCACGCAGGAGATCTACTCGGCCGAGTTCTCGAAGGGGAAACTCTTCGAGAAGTACGGCGGCAAACCCGTACGGGTAGCCCGCGACGAAGTTGCCGAACTCATGACCGAAAAGTATGACTCGGTCGTGATGTACGAGTTCGACATGCGCCCCGTGGTCTGCCGGTGCGGCAACCGCGTCAGGGTGAAGATCCTTCACGACCAGTGGTTCTTAAAGTACAGCGATCCCGTCTGGAAGCAGGAGGTCTCGGACCACTTAAAAGACATGGACCTTGTTCCCCCCGAGGTCCGTGTCGAGTTCGACCGCACGGTCGACTGGCTCAAGGATTGGGCCTGCACCCGGCGGGTCGGGCTTGGCACCCGCTTCCCGTGGGACAAAGAGCAGCTCATCGAGCCGCTCTCTGACTCAACGGTCTACATGGCGTATTACACCATCGCCCACAAGATCCGTGACATCGACTCCAAACTCTTAACCCCCGAGGTCTTCGATTACATCTTCCTTGGGAAGGAGAACAAGGAGCTGCCCGAGAAGAAGAAACTCGAAGCCATGAGAAAGGAGTTCCTGTACTGGTACCCCTACGACTTCCGGTTCTCGGCAAAGGACCTGATCTCAAACCACCTGACCTTCCAGATCTTCCACCACTGCACGGTCTTCTCCGGCCAGAAAGACAAACTCCCCAAAGGGATGGTTGTCTTTGGCATGGGTCTTCTCAACGGGGCAAAGATGTCCAGTTCGAAAGGCAACGTCTTCCTGCTGGAAGATGCGGTCAAGGAATTTGGTGCCGACACCGTCCGGATGTTTTTGATGGGCAGTGCCGAGCCATGGCAGGACTTTGACTGGCGAAACGAGCTCGTCCTCTCGACAAAGAAGCAGATCGAGCGGTTCTACAACACGATCCTTGAACTCAGGGAGATGAATGGCGAGCCGCACGAGATCGACTGCTGGCTGATGAGCCGGCTCCAGGCCCACATTGCCCGGACCACCGAGGCTCTTGACAAGTTCCAGACCCGGCAGGCGTTGCAGGAGGCATACTTTGGGATCGAGAGCGACCTGAAGTGGTACCGCCGCCGGGTTGGCAGGGACGCGGTCGGGAGCAGGGAACTCCACGAGCTCTGTTCGGTGTGGATCCGGCTCCTTGCCCCGTTCATCCCGTTCACATCCGAGCACCTCTGGAAGGAGATCGGCGGCGAAGGGCTGGTCTCGTTCGCGGAGTGGCCGGTTGCCGACAAAAACCGGATGGACGACAAGGCGGAACTGGCAGAGGAACTCCTTCTCCGGACGGTCGAGGACATCGAGTCGATCCTCAAGCTGATCCAGATGAAGCCCAGCGCGATCACCATCGCCCTTGCCCCGGCATGGAAGCACGAGATCTTCCGCATGACGGCAACGGCTGACGACAAGAATACGGTTGTTAAGGAGATCATGAAGGACGAGGCGATGCGGAAACGCGGCAAGGCGGCAACCGATGCGGCAAGGCAGATCACGACCCTCATCCACCGGCTCCCGCCCTATGTTGTGGGGCCGCTTGTCCGCGAGCCGATCAGCGAGAAGGATGTTTTCGAAGCGGCAAAGCCGTTCCTCGAAGCAGAGTTCGGCGTCACGGTCCACATCGCGGAGGCAGAAGAGAGCGGTCACGCGAAAGCCGCGACTGCGCTCCCGTTCAAGCCGGCGATTGTGATCGAATAAATTCTCTTTTTTTCCCGGGAACCCGGAGTTTATCGTAAAACAGCGCCGCTTATCCACACCCGCACCTGTGCCGGAATGAAAAGCGGCTCCTGCATTTCGTTACGTTATGGTGTTGGGCAGTAAGAATCCATGCGAACGGTTATATGGATAAATGAGCCGATATCAAACCCGATTTGTAATTGGAGGATATTATGCCCGAAGATTTCGGCATACTTATAAGGAGAGATAATAAACCGTTCTGAATAATTCGGGAACCGTGAAACTTTGGTATTGAAAGCTTGCGGGTCAGATCCGCGGATGAATTGGACAACCCACCGGTTCCTGCCCGGCATTGCATACTGTCTTCTGATTATTGTTCTGCTCGCACTGGCCGGGCCGGTATCGGCTGTTCCGATCCTGACCATCGATAACTCGTCGGCCAATGCAATCGCGAGCAATCTTTCCAATGTTGATGACGGGGGCACCCTCATCCTGAACCCGGGAACATATTTCGAGAATGGACTCACCATCCCGGCGAATATCACCATCCGGGCCAACACATCTTACAGTGGCACCGCATCCAACACGATCATCGACGCCAGAAGTCTCGGGCGTATCTTCTACAACAACAACAAAAAATCCCTCACGATCGATAACCTGACCCTGCAGAACGGGAATGCTGCCGGAAATGCCGGGGGGGCAATACGCACCGATGCCGGAAGTGTCACCATCCGGTCGTCCACCATCAGGGACTGCACTGCAACGGATGGCGGCGCGGTCTCCTCTTCCTTTGGGGCAGCAGGTTCGGGCGCGACCATCACGATAATATCGTCAACCATTACGGGCTGTTCTGCATCCCAGTACGGTGGTGCGGTCTTTGGCGACTGGGGCGGTGATGGTATCACCATCACGTCCTCAACCATATCGGACAGCACAGCCAGTGCGGGGGGTGCGGTGTTCTTAGGCAGTGGCACACACATCATCACCGGATCCACATTTACGATCTGTTCAGCAACAGATGGCGGCGCAATCTATACCAGCGGCACTGCCAGCATAACCTCATCCACCATCTCTTCCTGCTCGGCAACGAACTCTGGAGGTGCAATCCGAAACAGCGGCACGATCACCATCACCTCATCCACCATCTCTTCCTGCTCGGCAACGAACTTTGGTGGCGCAATCCATAACAGCGGCACGATCACCATCACCACATGCACATTCACTTCCTGCTCGGCGGGCAGTGGTGGAGCAATCTATCATAATTCGGGAGACACAAACGTGCATTATTCCCGGATTTATAATTGTAATACCGGCACCGCAGTTGTTCGTAATGCGGGCAGTTTTTCCACAACGAACACATGGTGGGGCACGAATTCCAATCCCGCAGGATATACATCAGGCGGTGTAACCTCCACCCCCTGGCTCATGCTCAACGCAACCGCTTCCCCATCATGGATCGCGTCATCGCAGACATCCCTGATCCGGGCCAACCTCACGTTTGACTCGACCGGCACCAACACCATCGCATCCGGCCATATCCCGAACGACACCGTGGTTATGTTTGCCATTGCCAGCGGACCGGGTTCGCTCTCGGCAGCGGGCAACGCGACCACGCTTGGCGCTGCTGAAATAACGTTCACCCCGGCCGGGGTCGGCACCACCAACATTTCCGCAACCGTTGACGGCCAGACGGTGTATACGCTGGTCACGGTGATCCTCACCCCTCCGGTCGCCGCGTTCACCGGCACGCCAACCACCGGCACAGCGCCGCTCACGGTTCAGTTCA
>JBFYKS010000199.1:0-3921 GCA_041305785.1 Methanoregula sp.
GCGGCTTCCCCGATCCCCAGCGCGACGCCATCACCTGTATCACCTGCCACGATTCGTTCGACAACGATTACACCACGTTTCTCCTGTTCGGGCCGGGCCCCGGGGGCGAGGTTGCGGCAAAGGAGGCTGAAGGGGGTCTCGACAATGGCTGTTTCAGGAAAGGCACGCACACGATCTGCACCTACCCGGACGAGGTCTCGATGCTCCGGGCATTCGCTGCCTACATTGTCGCCCGCGACCCGGACGTCCTCTCCGGCTGGAACTTTGTGGACTTCGATATGCCGTATATCACCGGCCGGATGGAGAAACTCGGCCTCAGGTCCGATACCCTTGCCCGCATCCCGGGCATGACCGAGCGAAATGCCCTCCGGGGCCGGGCCCTCTTCGACCTTCTGATGGCGTACAAGAAGATGCACTCCTCGCTCAAGGAGTCCTACCGTCTTGACGCCGTTGCCATGGAGGAACTGGGCCAGCAGAAGGTCCGCTATACCGGGACCACTTCAGACCTCTGGAAAAAACAGCCGGCACTTCTTGTTGAATATAACTTCAAGGACGTGGAGCTCTGCGTGGGGATCAACCGGAAGGACAACATCATCGACTTCTACCGCGAGATCGCCCGGTACGTGGGCTGCCCGCTCGACAAGACGTTGAACTCATCGAGCGTCATCGACATCTATGTCTTGAAAAAGGCGTTCGGGAAGTACGTGCTCCCGTCCAAAGGGTTTGCAAACGCCGAGGAGTTCGAAGGCGCAACCGTCTTTGAGCCAAGCCGGGGCGTTAGGGAGAACGTGGTGGTGCTCGACCTCAAGTCCTTATACCCGATGGCGATGATGACCATCAACGCATCCATGGAGACCAAATCCCCGGACGGGGAACTCAAAGCCCCCAACGGGATCCGGTTCAGGAAGCATCCCGACGGGCTGACAAGGAGCATCATATCCGAGCTTTTGAAGGAACGGGACGAGAAGAAGAACCTCCGGAACACCTTCCCCTTCGGTTCACCGCAGTACCTCATGTACGACATGCAGCAGAACGTGCTCAAGGTGATCATGAACACCTACTACGGGGTCTCGGGCTATACGCGGTTCCGGCTCTTCGACCGGGAGATAGGGGCTGCGGTCACTTCGGTCGGGCGTGCGATCATCGAGCATACCAGGAAGACGATCGAGGCGCAGGGCTACAAGGTCATCTACGGCGACACGGACTCCTGCATGGTCCAGCTGCCGCCGCTTGACACGGAACAGACCATTGCAGCTGCCCGGGCGATCGAGAAGACCCTGAACGCAAGTTACCAGGAATTTGCAAAAACCGAGCTGAACGCCGATGTCCACTTCTTCTCCATCAAGTTCGAGAAGATCTACAAACGGTTCTTCCAGGCCGGCAAGAAGAAGCGGTATGCCGGCAACCTCACCTGGAAAGAGGGAAAAGACGTCAACGAGACCGATATCGTGGGATTCGAGATCAAGCGGAGCGACACCCCGCAGATCACAAAAATTGTCCAGATGCGGGTGATGGAGATGATCCTTGCCGGCGAAGGATACGAGGGGATCAAATCGTTCCTCTCGGGCGTGATCAAAAAATACCGGGCCGGGAAATACACCCTTGACGAGATCGGCATCCCCGGCGGGATCGGCAAGGCGCTCGATGATTACGACAATGACGATGCACAGGTGCGGGGCGCAAAGTATGCCAACGAGCATCTCCACACGGAGTTCGGGAAAGGGAGCAAGCCCAAACGGATCTATATCCGGACCGTGACCTCGAAATATCCCAAGACGGATGTGCTCTGCTTTGAGTATGCCGACCAGGTGCCGCCGGAGTTTGTGGTTGACTGGGAGCTGATGCTTGATAAGACCATCAAGCAGCCGATCTCCCGGATCATCGAGGCGCTCGGCTGGGACTGGAACGACGTCGATCCCTCGCGGACGACTCTTGCGCAGTGGGGACTGGGATAATTTTTTCCTGCCCTGGGGGAACAGAAAGTCACAAAAAGAGACCGGAACTGTTTTTCCCTCCCATTTTTTTCAGTACAAATAAATAATGTTTAATACCAATTCAAGCAATTGAGTTTCTTATCGAACCGAAGTGATCCCAAAATTCCGGGGGAACGGGCGGGCAGTTTCTACCAATGACGTACGGGAAAATGTTTATCGAGCGGGAAGAGAGCCTCTCCAACCTCTGGCTGTTTATCGTCATCAACACGACCGTCCTTGCACTCCTCATCAACATCCTCTCGCTCTATTACGGGAACAATGATGTTGCCCCCAACCTCTTCTACATCCCGGTGGTGATCGCCGCATACTGGTACCCGCACCGGGGGCCGGTCTTTGCCGTCATCATCTCCGCTGCCTACCTGGGGCTCGTCTATTTTTTCCTTGGCAGCGATGCTGCCATGCTCCTTGAGTCCTCCATCATCTGTTACGTGCTCATCGGGGTATCGGTGGTGGTGTCGAGCCTTGCCACCCACATGCGCAGGAACGAGCTGAAATACCGCAGCCTCTTCAACAACTCGCAGGCCGGCGTGGGGCTCGTCGATCGCACAACCCTGGAGATTCTGGAGAGTAACCACCACTTCGCCACCATTCTCGGCCATACCGGGCAGGAGATCCTCAGGGTCCCCTTTGGGGATCTCTTTTCCGATGAGGGGAAGAAGGAAGCCTTTCTTTCAAAGTTGGATCTTGACCGGAGCGTGGAGAACTTCGAGGCCCGGTTCACGTCAAAGGCTGACGGGAACCGGTGGATCCTCCTCTCCGCCGGGCTGCTCCCGGACAACCAGTTCGTGGTCAACATCGTGGATATCACCGACCGCAAGCACGCAGAACTGGCCCTTCTCATCAAAGACCACGCCATCAGTTCCTCCATCAACGCGATTGCTATCCTCGACCTCGACTTCAACATCACGTATGTCAACCAGTCGCTGCTGCGCCTGATGGATTACCACCACGAGGAGGAGTTGATTGGCCGGAACACCATGGATTTTGTCAGTTCTCCGCAACGCTTTGCCACCATCCGCGAGGCGATTGGCAGGAACGGGAGCTGGTTTGGCGAACTTGCGCTCCTCAAGTACAACAAAAACCCGTTCTTTGTCCTGCTCTGGATGAACAAGGTAAAGGACGATTCCGGCAACCCCATCTGCATCATGGCGTCGTTCATCGACATCACCGACCGCAAGCAGATGGAGATGGCAAAGAGGAAGGCCCTCGAGCAGATCGAGAAGAACATCGAGCAGTTCGCCATCCTTGGCGACCATATCCGGAACCCGCTTGCGGTCATCGTGGGATTGTCGAGCCTTGCCCCCTGCGACATCAGCGACAAGATCGTGCTCCAGGCACGGGAGATCGACCGGATCATCACCCAGCTCGACATGGGATGGATCGAGAGCGAGAAGGTGAGGGATTTCATCAAGAAGTATTACATGGTCGGGGCACAGGATGCCGTTGCCACCGGTGAGATCGGGACGGGATTTGACGATGAGATCACCGGCGGGTTCGGCCGGCCGTGAGTTGCCGGAAACGTCATTTTTTTCTCATAAGAAAAGGGCATGAATTGGCGTTCATGTTCGTTTCTAAAGAGAAGGTTTTTTTAACTGATAATCTGGCTCTGTAGAAATCATTCCTAAAGCGCCCTTTTGTAGAATTGCGAGGGTGACCCCCTCTCTCCCCCAAAGGGGGAGGCACCCCAAGGGGGCAAGCCCCCTTGACCCCCGGTTTTATACATCTTCAGGCACCCACGAACGGCCTGCTCCACGGGGTGAGGGTCGACGAGACCCAAAAGCGCCCGTGGCTCCATCGCAATCCAATAATATCCAGCGCAGGTTTTCTACAGAGCAAATAATCTGAAAATTTTCCCGACCTTCTCCTTACCCCACTTCAATGGCACCGGAGCCTGACTTCGAATATCCATAAACTCACGGTGGAGGAA
>JBFYKS010000200.1:0-22492 GCA_041305785.1 Methanoregula sp.
CCTTCTGGTCTGCCGGAACCGACGGGTATGCTTCGTCGATCATGGCAGTCATTACCGACCGGTTATTCTGGGACTCCGCATACATCCTGTCCGACACTGAGGTCTTCTTCAGGGCATCCCGTGCCCGCTCCGCATTACCATCAGCCTTGTACTGCTCGTACGCCTGAGCGTAAAGATCCGCGGCCGTGTGATAGTTGTCGGATGCAAACGCCTTCCCAGCCTGCGAAAAGACGACGTCTGCAGGGGTTTGAGGGTCAGAAACCTGCGTTGCAGGCCCGGGAGCCTGCTGGGGAGATGTACAGCCTGCCGCAAGAACAGCAGCGAGCACGATGAGGAGAACAAGTCGTTTCATAACACACCTTTGTATGAGATAACTGACGGCAGTCATCGGCTATTAATCTTCGGAATTGCAGTATCGCGGGGCAGAGCAGGGGAACGGATGTGCCGCACCGGGTGCAGCAAAGCGGGTGCATCCGGGTAATTCTGCTTTCCCACGGCGGAAGAATCCGCCGCATTTATCTGATCGGGAGACGATACAGGCTATAAAACGGGAAGAGAAGCATGGATCACCTGTACCCGCTCTTAAAATCGGTTGCCATCTTCTTCCTCCTCGTCCTTTTCATCCAGCTCCTCAAACAGCAGGGCGTTTTCAATGACTCCCACCAGCCGGTCTTCAACCGCCTTGTCACTGAACTTGCCCTTCCGGTGGTCATATTCTCCACCCTCGCGGCGAGCAGGATCCATGCCGACCAGATCCTTGCCGCCTTCGTGATGTTCCTCTCCATTGCCGCCTGCTGTCTCATCGCGTACCTCGCGTGCCGGGCAATGAAGCTCTCGTACGGCAAGACGGGGGCGCTCATCATGCTTGCCGGTATCGGCAGCACCTCGACCATGGCGTACCCGTTGATCCGCCAGACCTTCGGGGCGAACAGCGAAGCCCTTGCCCTGGGCCTGATCATCGGCGAGTTCGGGGCCTGTATCCCGTACTTCTTAATCGGCGTCCCCATAACGGCATGGTTCGGCAGCCGTGAGACCGGCCGGGCCTCCGAGGTCTGGCCGGTGGTGAAGAATTTTTTGGTCTCCCCGATCTTCATCGCGTTTCTCCTCGGCCTGTTCGTATCGCAGGTCCCCGAAGCATCTGCAGCCATGAGCTCGGAGTTCTTCACCACGTTCTTCTCGTACTTCGCCAACGGCCTTGAGATCCTTGTTGCGGTCTCGCTTGGCCTCATGCTCCGGCCTATCGACCTGCGGCCGATAGTTGTGGCGTTCCTGCTCGTGGTCTGCCTGAAACTCTTCTTCAAACCGGTCTTTGTCCTTGCCGGGGCAACGACACTTGGCCTTTCACTCCTTGCCACCGAGATTTTGGTCATCGAAGCCGCCATGCCCTCCGGTGCCATCGCGGCAGTCGTGGCCGGGCGGTACGGGTGCGATGGCGCGCTCGCTTCTGCCATGGTGATTGCGACCTACATCGTCAGCCTTGCGACCATCCCGCTTGTCATCTTCCTGCTCTTATAGAGGCCTGCTCATGTCCCTGTACCATCGTCCGGAACCAAACTGCCCCCAGAAGAGAGGGGCGGGCCGGGCCGTACCCGGATACCGGAAGAACGGAGGTTCCCGGTCATGATCCCGGTCGCCTTCACCCTGGCCGGGTACACCGCGATGTTTCTCCTGATAGTCGTGGTCGTCTGGCTCCTGAAACGGCGGGGGGTCTTTGACGACACCCACCAGCCGGTCTTCGACCGGCTCGTCACCGAGTTCGCCCTGCCGGCAATCGTCTTTGGGCTCCTCACGACAACAACCCTCCGGGCCGAGTGGATCCTACCGATCCTCATCGTGAATGTTGCAGTACTTGCCGCAATTTTCATTGCCTGGGGGGCATGCAGGGTGCTCGCACTCTCCCCGGCAGTAACCGGAAGCATCATCATCCTCTCCGGGTTCGGAAGTACCTATACCGCAGGGATACCCATCCTGACCGAAGTTTTCGGCCCATTCAGCGATGAGCTGGCGCTTGGCCACATCATCGGCACGTTCGGGTTTGCCCTGCCATTCTTCACCCTCGGGATCCTGATCGCGGGTTACTACGGGCAAAAGGAGAGAGGGGAGACGATCTCACTGCCCGCATTTCTCAAAAGTTACTTTTTATCCCCGGTCTTCCTCGCGTTCTGGGCGGGCCTTGTCGTATCCATCCTCCTGACTGCGTTCAATCTCCCGGGGGCGGACATCTATGATGACGTTTTCACCGATTTTTTCATCGTCATCCAGCACGCCATCCACCTGCTGGTCTGGATTGCGCTGGGCCTGCTGCTCCGCCCGGTCCGGGTTCGCACCCTGGTCCCGCTCTTTGCCCTTGTGGCCTTCGTCCACCTCTTCATCATGCCATCGCTTGTTTTTGTCGGGGGCTCCATTACCGGCCTGCCCCTGATGGAGCGGCAGGTCGCGGTAATCCTTGCTGCCATGCCCTCGGGGGCCATTGCAGCAGTTATCGCCGACCGGTACGGATGCGACGGGAAACTTGCAGCAGCCATCGTGGTCTGCACCTACCTCATCAGCCTCGTGACCCTGCCCCTAACCCTTGTCATTGGTATGTAAGAAAACCGAACGGTTATCTTTCCATTCAGCCAACAGGGTTCGTATGAGTGCGACGGAAAAAACCAGTCACCGGCAGCACGAGGTCTTCGATGCGAAGCGTGCGGCCCACCTCGATACCCCCCTGCGCCATTTCATCTACCGCCCCGACCGGCTCGCGGAACGGCTGGTGCAGCCCGGCGGCCGGGTCCTCGACTTTGGCTGCGGCCCGGGGTTCTTCACCCGCGCATTCGCACAGCGGGTGGGGGAGTCCGGGCAGGTCTTCTCCGCGGATCTCCAGGAGGAGATGCTCGCCATCGTGCGGGAGAAGATGGGGCGGGAGGGGCTTGGGAACCGGGTCACGACGCACCAGTGCCGGCCCGACACCATCGGCCTCCCCCGGGAGATGGATGGGACGTTCGACCTCACCACCGCAATCTTCGTAGTCCACGAGGTCCCGGACCCCAAGAGGCTCTTTACGGAATTCGCCACGCTGCTGAAAGCGGGCGGGACGTTCTTCTTCTCAGAACCACCGGTCCTTGTTTCAGGAAAGGAGTTCTCTGACAAGATCGCCCTCGCGGAGTCCTGCGGGTTCCGGCTCGTGAGCCGTTCATGGTACTTCGTGAACCGGGCAGCGGTATTCGAGCGGGTGTGAGGGGGGCCCAACGGGTACCTTTTTTGCAACCAGAACCCGATCAATCCGGCTCAGCATTTCAATCGCGATCGTGATCGCGCTTGAAATTTCCAAATCAAAGTCCGGTTGAAAAATTTCAGTCAGGGTCTGCTCAAAAAAATTCAATCAAGGTACGGTTACGAAAAGTTCAATGGATCTGTATCCGGTCGCTCCGAAGAAACCCCCAGATATTCATCCAATTTTCAATCAAAGTCTGCTCAAAAATTTTCAATCAGATCCTGATTGATCTGAAAAAATCACGATCCGGTTGAAAAAGAAAAATCAAACTTTGGTTGATCCGGATCAGGTTTTCAATCGCGATCGTGATCGCGATTGAAAAAGGTAAAGGGAACCTTCGCCCCTATTGAGGGGGTCCGGCTGCATGATATCGTAAATACGCCCGGGCGAGAAACACCCCTACTTCCGGCCGTTTCCACCCACCATGGTGCACTCTTCGGGCACAAAGAACCGCTTCCCGCCCGAGAGCGTCTTCCCGCAGAAGTCCCGGCAGGTCTCGGGCCGGGTATCATAAATGGCACAGCCCCACTTCGTGACGCCGGTGCCGTCCGCGGGCTCCTCCCGCAGGTGCCGGCAGGGGGAGTAGGCAAGAAAGTATCCTCCCGATTCTTTCAGCCCCCGCTCGCGGAGATAGTGGAGCTGGTGGGGTTTGCACTGTTTGATGGGGACAAGGGGGAGCCAGCGGCAGCACGCGCCGCACCGGCTGCAGGTTCCGGTTTCCCCGGAAGACTTGGCAGGCATCATACTGATCCATGTACCGGAAGGGAAGAAAAAAGTTGAGGGGGTGGGAGTTGTCGTGCGGGAAGGGTTTTTTTTATGAAGCCATCGGTATCCTGCCGGAACGTTAGGGACTACGAAAGAAGGCGTTCAGCGCAGGACCGGAGCCCCGCATCCTCATCCTCATCCGCCACGAACTCCTCAAGCCCCCTGACTGCCCCGGTACTCCGGATTGCTGAAAGGGCAAAAATCACCCTCCTGCGAATCGCAATCTCTTCATTTTTGTCCTGAAGCTTCCCGATCAGGTCATCGACCGATCTGCCGCTACGGATCTGGCCGAGCGCATCAATTGCACCCAGCCGTATGTTCGGATCCGTATCCCTGAGAAGATCCACGAGCGGACGCACGGCCCGGGGATCGTCACTCTTCCCAAGCGCAACAACGGCCCGCTCCCGTTCGGCCGCGTCGGTCGCGTTGAGGGCCACATGGGCCAGGTCATAGACGATACCCCTGCCGGCAAAGGACTCGTGCCAGTCCCTGCTCCCGAAATTTCCAACACCTGAACTCATTGATTTTTCCTAAAAACCCACAAAGGACATTCACAAAACGCTTCAATCTTATAAGCGAGCCGGAGAAAAGCCGGATTCGCTTCAGAAGAACAGCAGCCGCTTACCACGAGCGGCCCGTACCGTAGTCATCCCTGGCATCCCGTGATGAACTGACGCGTACATTAGATCAGCTATATTGCAATACCGGTATAAAAATGTGTACGATACCAAAAGTAGGGTCCCCCAATTTTCTTGATACCTCGCGGGGAAGAGGCACGCATATGCCCGGTCCGATCGTGAAAAATCCCTAAAAGAAGGGATGGCTGTGCATCATTTGTGATAGGGTTCGCCCCGGAGGATCCGGAACGCCCGGTATACCTGCTCCAGCAGGAGGAGCCGGGCCATCGGGTGGGTGAACGTCATCTTCGAGAGGGAGAGGCGCAGGTTGCTCCGGGCCACAACCGCCGGCGAGAGACCGAGATCGCCCCCAATCACAAAGGCCAGCTGGTTATTAGCTGAGAGTTCCCATTCGCCAAACGAGCGGGCAAGATCCCCGCTTGACCAGTTCTGGCCTAAAACGTCGAGTGCGATGATATGGGAACCCTCGGGGATCAGGGCTAGAATCCGGTCTCCTTCCTTCTCCATTGCTGCCGATTCGGTTGCGGGCGAGGCAGATGCCGGCCGTTTCTCATCGGCAACCTCGATGATCTGCACGTTCGCGTAGGGGCGGAGGCGCTTAAGGTACTCAGCGATTCCCTCCTGCAGGAACCGTTCCTTGATCTTTCCGACGGCAATGATACGAATCTGCATAGTGCACAGCACTTAGGGGCATTCAATAACGCAGGCTACACTGACGGGAAAAGAAGAGATGGAGTATGTTACCTATGAATTACCCTTGGCATCTTTTGCATCGATCTTCTGGTGCGATAACACATCCAGCAGGACTTCTTTCATCATATCTTTCATGAGTTCCCGGCCCTCATCAGATGACATGTAGTCCTTGAACAGCTCTTTGAACTGTCCCATATCGTGGTGGTTATCGACGAAGGATAATAAAGCTTGTGTAATGCAGTCCGAGACCGTGGAGAACTTCTTTTCCTCGTACACGAGTTTATTGACCTTCTCGTAGATATTGGGGGGCATTTTATACGAGATCGCAACGCGTTCCCCGCGGGTCGCCGGTATTTTTTCTGCCATTCCCTAAAAAATAGGCTAAATTACTATAAATAGGCTGTTAAATGGCCGCAATAATCCATTAGTATTCTGCATTCCGGGTCCTGTAATCCATAAACTATCCTTATGGAATACTTTTTATAGCGCGGCGTGCTACAAGGAAAATGTCGCAGGTGAACGAGATGAATGAAATACTTTTGTTACTCCTTGGAATGGTGGGCGTCTTTGCGGTCGGTTGCAGCATCGCCCTCCTCGCGCTCGGAAAGATGATCGACCAGTTCCCCACGGGTGACGAATCGAATCGTACCCGGAGCATCACGAGCCCGGTTGAGACTACCCGGCTCTCGGTTGCCCTCTTCTGGGGCCTCTTTATCGTCGGGACCTGGGCAGTCTTCCAGGAGAGCCGCATCATGCTGATTGCAGGCATCACCACGTTCTTTGCCATCTGCCTCTTCATGCTGACGGCACTGATCTTCTCCTTTGCCGTGCTCAAGACCATGCGGGGCAAAAAACTGGGCATCGAGAACCCGGTCCTTCAGCTCACTCCGTCATCAACTGCTGCCCCGGTGCCGGTTGCGCTGCCGCGGGCAGAGGCTGCTCCTCCTGCACCAGTGCTCCGGAAGCGGTACAACAATCCCGTCACCGATTTTATGCTCAATGCATTGCTCAAGAAGGACTGAATTCCTTTTTCTCCTTTTTTTGGGAATTAAACAAAAACACCTGACGTTTTTTGGATTTTTTTCCCCGCATTCCGAGGACGTCAGAGTACCTGCAGCCAATCCCGTCCCATCGCACGGCGCCCGGTCTCATCGGAGGACTTGTGGTAATGGACGGGGGCCGCTTTTATTAAAAGACCGGTTTTTACATCCGGGCCAAAAGAACAGCAACGCCCGATAACCAGGCATACAAAAACGATTGGACAAAAATGAGAGGGGGTATTACCCGAAGATCTTCTTTGACTGTTCTAACGCATCAACGGCGGGCAGGACCTTTCCGGTCAGGAATTCTATGCAGGCCCCGCCGCCCGTTGATATGTGAGTGAAATCGGCTTCAAGACCCATCTTCTCGATCACAACGGCAGTATGTCCGCCGCCGACAACCGAGAACTCCACCTTGGATGCGGCCCTCAGCATCTCATGGGTGCCGGTAGCAAAGTCTGCTTCTTCAAAGAGCCCGGCAGGACCGTTGAAGACCACGGTGCCGGACTTTTTCAGTACCCCGGCAAACTCCGCGATCGCATCCATGCCGATATCGAGGACCGGGGTCTCTTTTGGGATCTTGGTTACCGGGTACTCCACCCGCCGGTCATTCTCCCGGACGGCAACCGTCTGCGGCAGGATGACACGGTCCTTGTAACGGGAGAGGATCTCTTTTGCCTTCTCGATCTCGGGCTGGTACTTGAGCTGGGCAATCAGCTGCGTGGAGGGGTTACCGATATCGTACCCGGCAGCGAGAAGGAAGACATTTGCAACAACCCCGATGACAATGACCGAATCCGCAATGCCCTTGTCGAGCACGTTCTTTGCAACATCGATGGAATCATCCACCTTGGTGCCGCCAAGGACCATGCAGACGGGGCGGGGGGCTCCCGAGAAGACCTTTGAGAGGGTGAAGACCTCTTTTTCCATCAGGAGACCGCCGGCAGACCGCATCGCCATCGGGAGGCCGACCACGGTCGGCTGCGAGCGGTGGGCGGTGCCAAACGCGTCATTGACAAAAACATCTGCCATCGAAGAGAGTTTCTTCACCAGGTGAGTCTTCTTTGCCTCTTCAGGCTTTAAGGTGAGGTTCTCCTCGGCATTGAACCGGACATTCTCAAGCATCACCACATCGCCGATCTTCATCGAGTGAACCGCTTCCCGGGCATGGCGCCCGAAGATGGAGTCCACGTACGTGACGGGCTTGTTTAAGAGCTGTTCGAGTTTCTCGGCATGGGCTTCGAGAGGTGTGAAGTCCTTCTTGCCGGGCCGGCTCTGGTGAGTAACGATGACAACCCGGCTGCCTGCAAGCTCCCGGATGGTCGGGATGTGCTCACGGAACCGTTTGTCGTCGAGGATAAGGTGGGACGTAGGATCGATCGGGGAGTTGAGATCGAGCCGGAGTAAGACGGTTTTTCCCTCAGCGTTTAAGTCCCTGATCGTCCCGATTGTCATCTGTTCCCTCCACTACGGTTATGCGGTATTCCTCGATTTGATCTTCTTCATCCGGAAGAGTTCTTCGCGTTCCATCTCGTCAAGGCGCATCTTGATGAAGTCCCGGGCCTCTGTCAGCTCGGGGATGACCTTGAACTCGAGCGCGTTGACCCGGCGCTTGGTCTTCTCGATCTCGTCGAGCAGGCGCTTCATCGTGGTCTCGATCTCGGCACTCTCGATGATGGCTTCCACCAGTTCCTCGAAGGCCGAAGCGGTCTCGTCAATGACGGTCGATGTGCCGAGCACACCGTAACCGCGGTCGATAACGCTCTTCCTGACTTTGTTCGAATCGATCTGGGGGACGACAACCCCCATGATATTCTTGCTCTTGAGGTGAACCTCTGGCACTTCCTTGACGGAGAATGCAGCGGATTTCACCCCGATGGCTCCCTCGACCGTGTTGGCAAGGGCCATCATCTCGGCTGCCCGCTCGTACTTTTTTAGGAGTTCGCCGCGGCTGTCCTTTGCGTTTGCCAGGATCTTAAAAAATTCTAAGATCAGTCCATCGCGCTTCATCTTGAGGATCTTGTAGCCGCGCTCGGAGAGCTGGATCTTCCGCTTGAGGTTGATCAGTTCCGAACGGGTTGGCTTGATATCGCGCAGCGCCATGGATCCTTACTCCTTCTTTGCACCGGCCTTGAGCTTGGGGTGGTACTTGTTGATGAGTTCGCGGTCGATACGGGTCAGCTGCTCGACCGGCAGCGTTGAGAGGAGTTCCCAGCCGAGGTTTAAGGTATCCTCGATGGTACGGTCCTCGTCATAGCCCTGCCGCACGAAACGGTTCTCGAAGAGATCCGCAAATTCGAGGAGCAGGCGGTCACGCTCGGAGAGCGCGTCCTTTCCGACGATGGCCACGAGACCGCGGAGGTCGTTGCCTTCCGCATACCCTGCGTACATCTGGTCGGAGACCTTCTTGTGGTCGTCCCGGGTCTTCCCCGGTCCGATACCGAGGTTCATCAGCCGCGAGAGCGAGGGCAGCACGTTGATGGGCGGGTAGATACCCTTGCGGTGAAGGTCACGGTTGACCACGATCTGGCCTTCGGTGATGTAACCGGTCAGGTCAGGGATCGGGTGGGTGATATCGTCACCGGGCATGGTCAGGATCGGGATCTGGGTCACAGAACCCTTCTGGCCCTTGATCATACCGGCACGCTCGTAGATACAGGCGAGATCCGTGTACATGTACCCCGGGTAGCCACGGCGACCCGGAACTTCTTCACGGGCTGCACCGATCTGCCGGAGCGCTTCACAGTAGTTCGTCATATCCGTTAAGATAACCAGCACGTGCATACCGAGCTCGAAAGCAAGGTATTCGGCAGTGGTCAGGGCGAGACGCGGGGTGATGATACGCTCGACAGCCGGGTCATCCGCAAGGTTGAGGAACACGACCGCATGTTCGAGAGCACCCGTGCGCTCGAAGTCCTGCATGAAGTAGTTCGCTTCTTCCTTGGTGATACCCATGGCAGCAAAGACCACGGCAAAACTCTCGGTCGAGCCGGGCACCTTTGCCTGCCGTGCGATCTGGAGCGCAACATTGTTGTGCGGAAGACCTGCACCCGAGAAGATCGGGAGCTTCTGGCCACGGACAAGGGTGTTGGTACCGTCGATTGTGGAGATACCGGTCTGGATGAAATCCGCAGGCATCCCGCGGGCGTACGGGTTGATAGCCGCACCGGTGATGTCAAGGCGCTTCTCCGGAACAATCTCCGGGCCGCCGTCGATGGGTTTACCGCCACCGGACAGGATACGGCCGAGCATGTCTTTACCCACCGGCATCTTGATGGTCTCGCCGGTGAACCGGATGCCGCTGTCCTTACCGATACCGGTCGTGGTCTCGAAGACCTGGACAACCACGAGATCATCGCTCGTGTCGAGCACCTGGCCGCGCTTGATCGTCCCGTCGTACAGGACAATGTTCACGAGTTCCTGGTAGGCTACCGGCTCGGTCTTCTCGACGAAGACGAGGGGGCCGGCAATCTTGCTAATCGTTCTGTATTCCTTCATGCTGCCGACCTCAGGGTGTTGAACTCATCATCCATCTGCTTCTCGATCTTGGCGAGTTCGGGCTTGTAGTCCTTGATGAACTTGATCTGGGGCAGTTCACCCTTGGCCTTGACCGCGATGATCTGTGCGGGGCTGACACCGGCAAGCTGGGCAGCATAGGAAAGGTCGGCGAATGTCTTGATCGATTTCATCATGTCGTACTGTTTTGTCATGTCACAGAACGTGTCGACAGAGTCGTATGCGTTCTGCTGGAGGAAGATCTCACGGATCATACGGGCGACCTCAATGGTCACCTGTTCTGCCTCGGGCAGGGCGTCGGAACCGACGAGCTGCACGATCTCCTGCAGTTCTGCTTCCTTCTGGAGGACTTCCATGGCCCACGACCGGATCTTGTTCCAGTCGGGTGAGACCTCCTTGTCGTAATAGCCCTGGAGGGTCTCGAGGTAGAGCGAGTAGGAGTTGAGCCAGTTGATGGCCGGGAAGTGACGGCGCTGGGAGAGCTTGGCGTCCAGTGCCCAGAAGACTTTCACGATACGAAGCGTGTTCTGGGTGACGGGCTCCGAGAAGTCTCCGCCAGGCGGGGATACAGCCCCGATAACCGAGACGGATCCACCGGCACCGTTGAGGGTGGTGACAAGGCCTGCCCGCTCGTAGAACTCCGAGAGCCGGGCGGCAAGGTATGCCGGGTATCCTTCTTCACCGGGCATCTCTTCAAGACGGCTGGAGATCTCACGCATGGCTTCTGCCCAGCGGGAGGTCGAGTCGGCCATTAAGGAGACGTCGTACCCCATGTCACGGAAGTATTCCGCGATGGTGATACCGGTGTACACCGATGCTTCACGGGCAGCCACCGGCATGTTGGACGTGTTTGCGATGAGCACCGTCCGCTCCATCAGGGGCTTTCCGCTCTTGGGGTCTTCGAGGTGCGGGAATTCGGTAAGAACTTCCGTCATCTCGTTGCCGCGTTCACCGCAGCCGATGTAGACCACGATCTCGGCATCCGACCACTTGGCCAGCTGCTGCTGGGTAACTGTTTTGCCGCTCCCGAACGGGCCGGGAATTGCGGCAGTGCCGCCCTTTGCAATCGGGAAGAGACCGTCGAGGATCCGCTGACCGGTGATCAGCGGGATCGTCGGGTTGAGCTTCTCTTTCACGGGACGGGGGACACGGACCGGCCAGCGCTGCATCATCGGGTACTCGCGGCCGTCTTCGAGAACGCAGACGATCTCGTCAACGGTGAAGTCTCCGCTCTTGATGACCTTGACCTTCCCCGGCTTTGCATTGGGGGGCAGCATGACCTTATGGACGATGTTGGTCTCCTGGACCTCGCCAAGGATTGCACCCGGCTCAATGGTCTGGCCGACCTTTGCAACCGGCTTGAACGTCCACTTCTTTTCATGGGAGAGCCCCGGTGCCGAGACACCGCGCTCGATGAAGTTGCCCATCTTGTCGACAAGCACTGCGAGCGGGCGCTGGATACCGTCATAGATACTGGTCAGGAGGCCCGGACCCAGTTCCACGGCGAGCGAGAGGCCGGTGTTCGAGACCGGTTCGCCCGGGCGGATACCGGAAGTATCCTCGTACACCTGAATGATGACGTTGTTGCCTTCGATCTTGATGACTTCTCCCATCAGCTCTTCTTTGCCGACCTTCACCACATCATACATGTGGGCGTCAAGGTTGACTGCCGTAACGACAGGGCCGGCGATTCTTTTGAGAACCCCTTGTTTTGTCTCTTTGGTTTTCTTCTCTTTTACTTCCACAGATCAACACCCACCGATCTCTTGATTTTCTCCCGCATGGAGAGTCCGCCTTCCACGTCACCGCCGATAGCGATAACGGTCGGTTTGACGGAGTTTTCCAGCGTCACGCGAAGCTTGCGCGGAACCTTTTCCATGTCACTGCTGTTGAGGACGAGGATTGCAACCTCGCTGTCCTGCAGCACGCTGGTGATATGTTCAACGAGTCTCTCGTCGTTCTCTGCTGCGTAGGTCTTATGGATGCCTGCGAGCCGGAAACCGAGGATGAACTCACTGTTACCGATTACTGCGATATCCATATTACATCACCAGGTAATCCACGATCTTTTCCGAGGGGAGATTTGACTCCTTGCCCCGTGCAAGCGCCCGCAGGTTGAAGACCTCGTATTTCTTCTTCTCGAGATAGACGAGGATTGGGTGGATGGAGAACGGGTTTCGTTTACTCATCTTCTCCATCTGCTCCAGCTGCACGCGGGTGAGCCGTGCCTCAATATACTGGACGCCGCCTTTCTTGGTCTTGACCTCGTCAAGGAGGACATGCAGGGTATCATTGCTGATGTTTGCCCGGATCATGTCGATGAACTCGCCCAGATCCTTGATGGCGTTTAAGCTCGTAAAGTCTGCAAGCGAGAGGCTTCCGCCGGGGATGAACATCTCCCGGGCCTCTTCGTCGACCTTGTCTGCCCGGAGCCGGAAGAGGGTCTTGACATTCTTGATATCAATCTCGAGCTGGATATACGCTAAGAACGATGCGCCGCCCTTGACCCCGCTTTTTGCATCATTGATGATGTTGGCGTAAAGGTGTTTGTACAGCTCGTTCTCCATGTGGGAGAAGGAACCGCTCTCCTTTGCCAGCGGGTACTCGCGGGTGAGCACCGGAAACATCCGGTGATCCTTGAGCAGCTCGATGATCCGGTCAGGGCTCTCTTCGGAGAGCATCCGGTCGAGCGCCACCTTGTCGAGGCTGCCGGCGGGAACAAGGATCTCCTTGATCTTGCCGCTCCGGACCCCCTGCATCTTACCCCGCAGGATAGTCAGGACGTTCTGGATGTCCCAGCGCCGGAGATACACCTGCGTGAACTGTTTTAGGGTCCCGGGCGTGATCTCCTGGATCTTCTGGTATTCCTTGGCAAGGTTCCAGCTGAGGGCGACTTCGATCAGGTCGATACCCTTGAACGTGGTCCCGAGCTCGTCAATCTCCTGTTTGTATTCGGATTCTCCAACGATACGGGTGATCTCCGAGACGCTCATGTTGAGCATCCGCTGGTACTCCTCTTTTGGGAGGAGCTTGGACTTTCTCATCCGCATCCTGGTACACACGTAGATGTACGGTGCTGAAATATTCACACCCATACGTGTTCCCCCTTATCCAAACAGGATGTCCGACGCATCTTTCAACCCGGATTCCCAGACCTTTGCAAGGAATGTGCGGTAGCTGTAGTCAATCTGCAATGCGGCCCCTTCACCCTCAATGACGATCCCGCCATCGATATCAACGGGCGCCCCTACCTTGAACTTGCCAAACTCTGCCTCGGCGACAAGGGCCTTTGCGGCCGCAAGATCGCGGGCGTTACAGAAGATCGTCCCGGAGGGGACCTCCTTTTTGGCCTCGGTTAAGAGTTTCCTGATAGCGTCCTTGTGGAAACTCTCAGGAAGTGCGGCAATCTCTTTCCTTGTGTTCTCGTACACCAGGTCGAGGAGCGCCTTCTGGGTGTTGAGGAGCTCGCGCTTGACTAACAGGTTTGCAGCCGCGACTTCCTGGCTTACGATGTGAGAGGTCTGTTTGGTGACCTCCTCTTCTGCCGTAAGCTTGATCGCATCGGACCGCTTTCCTGCCGCAACAAGGATCTGGTCGGAATCGGCCTTTGCTTCGGCATGGAGTCTGTCCACCTCGGCTTTTGCCTTCTCCCGTATGTCCTTGACGAGCTTCTCAAGGCCGATATTCGCATCCCCGGGGGTGTGAACATGGCCGCAATTGGGGCATACTTCTTGTTCTTTTACATCCGATCCCATTGTCTGCTCCGGTTATAAGAATAACAGAAGGAGACCGACGACAAGACCGAAGATAACGATGGTTTCGGGAATAACCGTAAAGAGCAGGCCAAGACCGAAGAAGTCCTTGTTCTCGGCGATTGCCCCGACTGCTGCGGCACCGATACCCATCTCGGCGACACCGGTACCGATACCGGTGAGACCAACGGCAAGACCTGCGCCGATGGCCTTCATACCGACCTGCGATGCTGCGATCTGTTCAACACTCATTCCAACGTCAACTGCTGCGATAACTGCTTCTGCTGCCATAATTTATTCCTCCGTAAATCTGCGTTTCATCCCAAAGGGACTGTATTTCCTGCCTCCACCTTTGTAGAACTTGGTGAAGAATTCAACATAGTGTAAACGAATCGAGTGGAGCCCGCCACCCAGGATCCCAAGAGCGATATTGAGGGTATGCCCGAAGAGGAATATCCCAAGACCGATAAGGATCAGGACGACACTCACGATTGTGAAATTTTCAAGCGCCGGATTGATGAACATGTCAAAGGTCATGAAGTTCACGACCATTGCAATGGCGACCGACGAGAGGCCGACCGCAACAATACGGGCATACGAGAGCACGTGGGACACGATCGTGGGCAACTCGATCACTTCAAGGACGGATTCCCGTGCAATGAAGATGATACCCACAAGGATGAGTGCTCCTCCGATGAACATGGTAAGATTCAGGCCAAGCCCGAGACCCGGCACGGTTGCAAGCGCCGGAAGGCTGGTAAAGTCGGGCATCAGCGGTACTGCTGCTACCGACCAGATTGCAAGGATGATCCCCCACATCACGGCAAGCCAGCCGAAATTCGCCATAACGGCAAGCGTCCGGTGGTGACCGTGATCCTGCTTTGCATGGTTGTACATACCAAGCAGCCTGCCAAGCGTGATGTGCGCAATGCCTATCCAGATAGATAAGACCATCAGTTCCGGAATGTTCGGGCCATGGCCCCCGTGCTCACCTGACATGAGGTGACGGGAGTACAGGATCGGGTTCCATCCGGGAATAGCAAATCCCAAGAACTCGCTGAACACGATACCAAAGAAGATACTCGACAGGCTGGCGTTTCGTAAAACGTCAAGCAACTGGTTGCCTGCTTCGCTCCTGAGGTACTTCCGGAGCCCCATTGACATAATCAGGAGGATCAGACCGTACCCGACATCGCCAAGGATCAGCCCAAAGAAGATGGGGAACACAATGGAGATCATCAGGGTCGGGTCAACCTCGGTGTAACTGGGCCGGGAATAGACATCCATTAAGACCTGCGTTGGTTTGGCAAAGTCCGGGTTGTTGTATTCCACCGGTACAGAGTCGTGCTCAAGGTCTGTGGGCAATACCGTTACAAAGATCTTCCCCTCGGCAACATGGACAAGGGAGTTTGTCACCGCGGTGACCTGATCAGTCGGGACCCACCCTTCTGCAACAAACGTCTGTTTCGTTGTTGCAAAACGCAGGGGGGCTTCTGTCTGGTCCACTTCTGCTTTTAAGAGCTCTTCACAGGCAACAAGGAAACTCGCGTGTTTTGCCTTGACCTCTTCGAGCTGTCTGCTGATCTCTTCGATCTCCTTATTCAGGGTCGCAATCTCGCCCTGGTAAAACTCGATGCGGCCTTTCGGGGACCCGGACTCGTTTGGAACGGGAACCGACTGGAACCCGGCTTCTGCAAGGGCTTTTTCAACCTCTGCCCGCTGCTCGGTCGGGTACACGACAACAAGGAGATTCTTCTCCTTCCCTTTTGAGAAATGCATCTCGCAGGGGACGGGAATGTTTACTTCGCGGGGGACGTAACCGGCAATGGTTGAGAATCTCTTGTAACCGTGATACAGATTCAGGTCAACCGGTACATCCAGAAACGGGGTGATCTCGATAATCTTCTGTTCGAGTTCCTTTACCCGGGTGTCGAGTTTTGAGCGCCTGACCGTCAGCTCTTCGACTTCCCGCCCAAGAACCGGCAGTTCGTTTCCGATTCTTGTCTGCAGCTCGTCCAGCGAACAGGACGGGCCTGCATCTACGTCGTCTGCACTGAGGGAGACGGCGTTGGTCATAGCCCGGATCCTGATAAGATCGGCGGACTTTTCGCTTGCACCTGGAAGAGGCGAACCTATCTTAAAGCCCTCGTAGCCTTCTGCCCCGGCATCGACATACTCCTCGATGTGGAACAGGTTGTGGCGGTACAGTTCCGCAACAACCGGGGCCATCTGGTCCCGTGAGGCGGCGATGAGAAGCCGGCTCATCCGCTTAGGCTTTAACATGCAGCTGCTCCTTAAACCGCAAAACCAGCAGCTGCACTGCATTGGAAAGGTTCTGTTCGCCTTTCACCTTGAGTGTCGCTGCGCGCTGATTGCCACTCTTTATGATTTCAGCGTGCTTAAGTGCCGCCTGGTGCCGTGCTTCTTCCAGTTTCAGCTTTTTGTATTGTTCTGCATTACTCTGCGCCTTGGATACCAGGTTATCAGCCTCGAGCTCGGCCTGAGAATGTCGTTGTTTCTTCTCATCCTGAGCCTTGCTGATGGTGGACTGGTACTCTTCTTCAGCTTTTTTGATGTCTCTTAGGACCTCAGTCTTCATCCAACCCTCCTCTCACGGCAAGTACAATAGTTGGGAAAATTGGGATATATGTATTGTTATTTCGTGGCTCCACGTACTATGACCGGCAGAACAAAAAAAACACCCGTGTCTGGTTCACACGGGATCTATCGAGAAGTGATACGTGAGCCGCTGAACGGTGGCTTCATCAGGCAGGTTGAGGATTTCCACTCCGGTCTCTGATCCCTTCAGCACGATTCCTCCCAGTTCGTCATGGGAGCAGAGGAGGTTCTGCTCGGGATGGGTGCCCCGCCGGATGTTGCAACGGGTATGGATCTCCGGCCCGGCAGATACCAGGTACGGGAACCGTTTTGATCCGGGATGGTTGCGGGGCAGGACCGTGACCGGTATGCGGTACTTCCGGACAAACTCGATGAGCATGATCGCTGGTTCAATGGGACCCCCTTCGGGTGCTGACGCTGCAACAAGATCATACGGTTCCAGCGTCTGGCAGTATTCCTGGTCCATGGTCTCGATGCAGAGCGCAAATGTGGCGCCTGCCTGTGCAACCAGCAAAAAAGATCGGGAGCCTGAAATGAGCAGGAACTCAGGTAACCCTGGCGTCTGGATCATGCTTCTTTGACATTGTCCGAATCGCAGTTGGGGCAGATGGGTTTTTTATCCGGGTTGATGTGGGAGAATTCTTCCTCACAGTCATTACAACGGAACTTTTTTGCCTTCACCCGGTCATCGAAATCGAGATCCCCTGACGGACCTCCACCGACAGTGCACATCGTTCACTCACCTCATAACGACTTCCTTTTCATAAAGATTTAAGGTTATCCCAATGACGTGTCCTGCCTGTTGCGGACATCGACTTTATATGAGCACGAAGTTGAACGCGACAAGGGCGATGACGAGCAGGACACAGGAGTGCTTGACGCCGGCCGAGACCGCGGATTCGCCCATCTGCCCGGCAATTAAGCCCGAGAAGAGGGCCTGGACAAGGCACGCATGGTACAGAAGCCTGCCAAAGGTCACGATGGGGATCGATCCCATGCCCGCGAGCGCTCCCGTCTGGGGGATGCCCGACATGGAAACATCGGCAAGTACCGGCAGGAACTGGGTGGTCAGGACCGCGACAACGAAGAGGAAGACGAAGAACGAGAGGTACACAATGGCCGTATAGATGAACATCTCGGCAAGACGCTCCCGTTTCAAGACCTCGCTCATCTTGGCATCGCTTGACGCGATCGAGAGCACCTCATTGATCTGCCCGCTCATCTCGCTTGCCTTGGTGATCAGGGTGACGGTACGGGCAATCGTCGGGGTGCTGACCCGTTCTTCGAACCGCATCAGGGCTTCGGTGAAGTTGGCACCCCAGTCCATGTCGCGCTTGATACGCCGGATCTCGTAACTGAGCAGGCCGAGGTTCGTGTTCACCATGATGGCGATCGCCTGCGCAATGGTGAGGCCGACCTGGTTGATCCCGGACATCCGTTCCAGGAAGTCCGGGATAAGGGCCTGGATACCCAGCACCTTTCGGGACCAGATCTCGTAAAAGATGGCGTATGGGATCATCACGATGAGGAGTCCGATGACGATGTGGTCGTCCACGACACCGATATAGGTCTCAAGATCCTGGTACTGGGGGACCCGGACAAGGACCATGAGGATATAGAGGATCGCAACGGGAATGGTGATGTACAGGGTGTGGTTTACGTTGCTGACAAAACTCTCCAGCGGGTGTTTGAGGTAGTGGACGATCGCCCGGAGACGATCGTATTTCTTCAGCTGTTCGAATAAGAGTTCCTCACCCTCTTTCTGGGAGATGCGCACATCAGAATAGGTATGGAGCCACTTGGTCCGGACATACCGCTCCGTCCGTTCCGCCTTGATGGAGATGAGGTCGATCATGAGGATGAAGACAAGGGACCCGATTGGCATGACGGCATAGGTGATGAGCGCCAGCTGGAGAACGGCTGAGCCGCCCATCATGCCCATGACGACCATGATGATGATCAAAAAGAGCGGCCCGGCAACAAAGAGGGTGACATACGATTCCGCCACAATGGAGAGGACGTTTAAGAACTGGCGCTGCTCAAAGCGTGCCTCTTCCTGGTACATCCGGACGCGGGTACCGAGGAAATCGGCCATGTCGCCCCCGCTCTCGATGACAGAGAGGAGGTCTTCAAGAAAATTTTTGAGTTTTTCCGAAGGGGTGGTCTCCGCAAGGTGACGGATGGCCGAGACCACATCGTAGCCGAAGAAATCCGCGTCGCGGACGATCTGGCGGAACTCGAACGCCACCTCACCATAGATATTTGCCCGGTCCGAGAGGGACCGGAAGATCGTCATCAGCTGGGCACCGCCACGCCGCATGGCGTACATGTAGGCAACCGCATTGTGGAGGGTTAAGTTGATCTTGATCGATCGGCTTCCCTTCTCGATGCCGGGCATTTTGAGCATCAGGAGATAGCCGGCATAGGTGCCGACCAAAAATGCAGCAATGACCACGAGCGCCTGCACATACACGGCCGGGTAGACGGTATCGAAGATAACCGGCATCTGGACATTGAAGACATTGGAGATCCCGGCTTTTCCGGTCACCATCTGAAGGGAGAGGAATGCGCTGGCAAAGTAGCCGACAACAGCAAGCAGGACACCGGACAATAACGCAACCCGGATCGCCCGCCCGAGATACTGTTCCAGAGTCATCCCGCTCCGGGACGAGATCAGGTCGGCATGCAGGCTGTGGAACCTGACCGGGTCGCTCCTGACCCACCGGTGGATAGTGTCCCGAACGATCATTGGATTACCTTACGCAGGTCGGCGATATTGGCAAGCACATTCTTTGAATTGATGTGGTAGGCGTGGAAGACCGAGGCTACCGAGATATAATCCTTGATGTCCTGCGCCTGCATGGCAAGGAGGATCGATTTCCGGACCGCGATCTCCTTCTCGAGCTGTTCGCGGGTCCAGCCGCGTTTCTCCGTGATGTCCATATAGACCTGCGACCGGCCCGTGTAGGCAAAGAGATCCTGGACCGGGTCATAGACAAAGACATTGTTCACCCGGAGATTGCCGGTGGTGGGGTCGATGCCGGCGATCTCGACTACTTCCTGGACCCGGCGGACCCGCTCGGTCCCGCGGTAGATGAGGCCCTGGACGCTTAAGATGTTCAAGGCCTGCATCATGTTCCGGGGGACATTGAGGGGTTCGCTCTCGAGACGGTGGATGGCTGCGTCAACACTGCCCGCATGCATGGTGGAGAAGGTGGTGTGCCCGGTGTTCATGGCCTGGAAGAGGGTCTGGGCCTCGGGACCCCGGACTTCGCCCACCAGGATGAACTCGGGCCGCTGCCGCATGGCTGCCCGGAGCAGGTCGAACATGTTGATGGCATTGCCGCCTTCGGTCAAGGCTTCACGGGTGACACTTGCGATCCAGTTGTCGTGGTAGAGCGTAATTTCGCGGGTATCCTCGATACTGACCACCTTTGCCACCGGGGGGATGAAGAGGGAGACCGCGTTTAAAGAGGTGGTCTTGCCGGACGCGGTCCCGCCGATGAAGATCAGGCTCTTGTTGTTCTCGATGGCGAGCCAGAAGTACACGAGTGCATCGGCATTGAACGTCCCGTTCTCCATGAGTTCAATGGGAGAGAACGGTTCCTCCCGGAACTTACGGATGGTAAAGGAGGTGCCCCGGGTGGTCACTTCCGTACCAAGGGTCAGTTGCAGGCGGGAGCCTTCGGGCAGGGTAGCGTCGATCATGGGCGAGCCGGTGGAGATGTGCTTGCCGGACCGCTGGGCGAGGGTGATGGCAAGGGAGTACAGGACATCGGACTCGAACATGATATTGGTCATGATGTTCCGGTACTGCCGGTGGTACAGGAAGAGGGGGATGTTGTTGCCGTCACAGGAGATATCCTCGAGCATCGGATCTTTCATGAGCGGATCGATCCGCGACCAGCCGATGAAGTTCCGGATGAGGAAGTACTGGAGCTTGAACATCGTGTTCGGCTCAAGCGAGAGACCATAATCGTCAAGCAGGCGCTGCATCTTCTCCAAGAGGATCTGCTTGCGGTCTTTCCTAATCTCGTCGCTTGTCAGGATGAGGACATCGCGAAGGTCTTCGTGGAGACGCTCAAGGAGCTCGTATTCGAAATCCGAGAGGGAGGGCTCGAAGAGCAGGTACTCTTTCTGGTTGGTCCGCTTGTTGTGGCCGATGATGATGAGGGACCGGCCTTTCTCGATCCAGTACTGGTCCAGCGGCTCATACTCGCCAGGAACAACCGCTTCGACAAGGCTTCCGTGGCGTTCGAAGTCGTATTCTTCGATGGTGGAGGCGGCTTTTCCTTTCAGGAGCCGGAAGTAGTGGCGGTAGGTTGCATCCGGTCTCTTTGGTGCTGCCGGGCTCACGGGCAGGGGAGCCGGGGCAGGAGGAAAAACGGCAGCGGGTGCGGGGGACTCAGGCTGGGGTTCTGCCGCAGGGGTTTCTTTTAGCAAAAGTTCTGGTTCGCCCACGACAGGATCCTGAGGTTGTGTTATTGGCTTGCCATCGGGGGCTTCTTTCCCGATAGATTTGAAAAAATCCTTAATCTGCATATATCGCTCCCGCCACCGGTCAATCCGGGTATTCCCGGATTATAATTCGGGTAACCATTCTATATAAGTATGGGTCATTGCAGGGGGATACATGCCCTGTTTGGGAATTGTTCCGCATTTTTTTATTTTTTTGTATGCCGCAGGACAGATATCTTTATCATTGACTCCATGCGAGTCTCTTGTGCGAATACAACCCCAGATTATCCCTATTGAGGCGAACAGATGCCAGAGACACAGTTACAAAAAATGCCCACCGGGATCGCCTCCCTTGATCCCATCCTTGACGGGGGCGTTCCCCAAGGGTCGGTGATATTGCTCCTTGGGGAACTCGGGGCGGGCAACTACGAGTTTGTTTTCAGTTCGATCATCAATAACCTTGGCCCGGTGCCGGAAGGGGTGAAGAAAGATGTGGTTGTCCCCACTGAGATCCGGTACATTACGTTCACCCGGATCAAGGAGGATGTCAGGCAGGAGATGATAAGCTCCCTGCATGTCAATGACCTGGAAAAACTGGTGGGCGCGATCCAGTTTGACGACTTATCGGAGCTCTATTTTGACCGCAGCGTGGTCCCGGATGACTGGTACAGCCACAGCGATGTCTTCACGCGCCTCCAGAAACGGTCCGGCCATGAGAACATCCTTGTCCAGCTCGCAAACGTCATCAACACGACAAAACCGGGCGGGCTTGTTGTGCTGGATTCGGTGACCGATATCGCCACCCAGTCCCTGATCCCCGGTTCATGGGAGAACATGACCGGCTTTTTGCGGGGTCTTCAGCGGGTATCCAAGCAGCGGGGGATCACCACCTACCTCCTGCTCAGCCAGGGGATTCTTGAATCCGCTAAGGAGCGGGAACTGGCAGAGATTGCCGATGCGGTTGTGCTCTTCAAATGGGAGGAGAGCACGGGTGCACGGCGGCACCGGGTGATGTATTTTGAGAAGTTCCGGGGCGTTATGCCCCAGCTTGAAGAGCGCGATCTCGTGAAGTTTTCCGTGAGGATCTCGACCACCGGCGGCTTTGAAGTGAGTAATATCCGGGTGGTCATATGAACGGCGGGAGGGTCAAGGTCGGTATCGTTGGGCTCGACGATATGCTCGGCGGGGGCCTGATTCCGGAGAGCATCTGTGCAGTGATCGGGACCTATGGTACCGGCAAGACCACCTTCTCCCTGGAGTTTGTCTGGGACGGGCTTAAGAAGGAGGAGAAGGTCATCTATATCAGCCTCGAAGAGCGGCAGGAGCGGATCGTGGAGTACATGCGGCTCAAAGGCTGGGATGTCACCCCCTACCTGAACACCGCGCTGTTTGTCATCAAGCTCGATCCCACGGACTTCAACCTTGCCAACAACCGGATCAAGAACGAGCTGCCCCGCCTGATCGAGCAGGTGGGGGCAACACGGGTGGTCATCGATCCCATCTCCCTGTTCGAGGACCTCTTTTCCACGGACTCTGAGCGGCGCCGGGAGATGTTCCACTTCATCGAGGGGCTCCGCGACAAGAAGTGCACCATCATGATGACGTCCGAGACGGACAAAGACAATGTCTTCTCAAGCCGGCACGGGCTCATCGAGTACCTCTCGGACACGGTCATCCTGCTCCGGTATGTCCGCCCCTCGGATCTCACGGCCGTCCACCTCGCCCTCGAAGTGGTCAAGATGCGGATGTCCTCCC
>JBFYKS010000201.1:0-8115 GCA_041305785.1 Methanoregula sp.
GCAGAAAAAGATCCCGGTGGTATCCCCCCGGCCGGGGATCAATATCCGCGTCATCTGCGGGTCGGTGAACGGAATGACCGGCCCGGTGAAGAAGATCATTGCGGATCCCCTCTTTCTTGATGTCTCCCTTGCCCCCGACAGTGTCTTCACCCACCCCGTACCCGATGCCTATACCGCCTTTGCTTACCTCATTGGGGGCGAGGGGACCTTTGATGCCGGTGAGGGACACCGGGTCCAGAACCGGGATCTTGTCCTCTTCAGCCACGGGAACTCGATCTGGGTGCGGTCGTTTGGCAAAGGTATGCGTTTCCTTCTTGTTGCGGGCAGACCTATCGGCGAACCGGTTGCGTGGCGCGGGCCGATTGTGATGAACACCCGCGAGGAACTGCGGCAGGCATTCCACGAAGTCGTTGCCGGGACATTTATCAGAAAAGCCGAATAAATTTATTCTGGAATCGGCATGCGTGAACCGGCCCGTTTTATCGCAGAAGATGGCGTGGAGTTCCTTATCCATGAAACCACCTGCCGCCAGATATTCTCTGTGCCGGAGTACCGTTTTTCTGATATCGGGGAAGATGACCGGGTTCTTGACATCGGTGCCAATGCCGGCGCGTTCTGCATCCGGGCTGCCCGGCTGAGCCGGGCGGTGACGGCAGTAGAGCCGGTTACTGCATCAATCCTTGCCAGGAATATCCGGGCAAACGGGGCAGACGTGAAAGTCATCGAAGCGGGACTGGGGGACGGGAGACCGGCAGTCTGCCGGTGGGATGATGCGTCTATGCTGGTCATGACATATCCGCTCCGCACGCTGGTGAAGATGGCCGGCGGCTGCGATTTTTTGAAGTGCGACTGTGAAGGGGCCGAATGGATGATCCAGCCATCCGATCTTGACGGCATCCGCAGGATCGAGATGGAACTGCACCTGCCCCCGATCTCCGGGCCGCCCGAGCCGGCACTGCTCGACTACATTGACCTGCACTACCACTACACGATCGAGCGTAAACCCTGCCATGATGTCCTTGGCGTGATGGGCGTGCTCCACGCTGAGCGCAAATGACCCGGACTTAATTGGCATCCGGCAGCCCTGCCACGGTGGGGGAACATTCTTGAACCGGCTGTCCCAACACACATCCGGGATTATGCATGAGCACTGACATCTTCGAACAGAAAAACCGGTTTCTCGATCAGGTCCTGGCAGAACGGCGTACCTACCGGCTCTTCTTACCGGTCATCCCCTCCGATGAGGAGATCCGCCGCATCCTTCATGCCGGCCTTGTCGCCCCGTTTGCGGCAACCTCGGTCGGGACCCCGAAGGATTACTTCCGACGCTTTTTTGTGATCCGGAATGGATCGGAAAGCATCAGGGCACTCCACCCGCTCCTGATGGCAGAGGTGAATGCACTGGCTGCCGAGCTCGATTCTGCCATGAAAGACGACCCGAAGCTCCGTGCCGATGCCCTGCTGTTTGCACGGCGCCTTGAGCAGATAAAAAAGCTCGGGACCATCCCCGGCATCGGCACGGCCCCCCTTTATCTCATCGCGGCAGAACGCCGGGGGTATCCCCCGGCCGGACTCCAGTCGCTTGCACACTGCATGGAGAACATGTGGCTCAAGGCGACAGCGCTCGGGCTTGGTTTCCAGCCCGTCTCGCTCACCTCGCGAATGGCCGACAATGAGAAGTTCTGCGCTATCCTGGGTATCCGGGCAGGGGAGTGGGACCTCGCGGGGTGTGCCGTGGGGTACCCGCAGGAGGAACTCTCCCCCGCGATACGCCCTCCCGTGGAAGACCTGATCCGCTGGCTGGAATGATTCGGTATGGGTATTGGGGCAGCAAAAACTCCCCCCGAAAATGGGTAAGGGGCGTTTCCTCTCCTCTCTTTTAAAAAAAAACCAACAGAACACTTTTCCTGCTCGTGGTGATCCGCCCGACTGCACTGATGAGGATCGGATGAGAAAAATCCGTGCGGGGCTTCACCGGAACGCGTACCATGCGATCCCGGCAACACAGAGCGCCGAGCAGCCAAGGATGAGGAGAGCATTGGCCAGTTTCTGCCGGCCGGTCATGGCCTGCCAGTCCGGCGCCTGTTGTTTTGCCAGGTAACCGATGAGAAGCCCGATGATGGTGCCGGAAAATACTCCGAGTGCCAGGATGATAAGGATGGTTAACAGGTCTGCGCTCATGGTCTCACATCTACCGTTTTTTCGTGTTACGATAAATACTCAAAGGCTTGTCCTGGCATTTTATTAAAAAATGAGAGTTCAGGTCCTTCTCGCCGAAATACCGATTGCGATGAGCCCTGCAAGGAAGACCCCGGGCAGGAAACCATCTGCGGTTGGCGTGGGGGTTGGCACAGGTGCAGTTGTTGGCGGGGATGTCTGAACCGGCGTGGGTTCGGGAAGGGCAAGGAGGGTTGCTTTCACTTCCGAGACCATTCCTGCCTGGACTGCTACCGGCGTATTGAATTCATAATACCCTTCTCGGTTGAAGGTGACCTGGTATGTGCCCGGAGAAAGATCCGTAACCGAGAGCGGAGCGGTTCCCCGGTACCTGCCATTGACGGAGACCGATGCGCCCGAGGGAACGGAATCAAGTTCCAGTGCGCCGTTCTGCCGGCTCACCTCTGCAGAGAGGGATGGTTTTCCCAGCGTAACCTGAACCGTGCGGTAATCGGCATTGGCAAGGTTCGAGCGGTCATTTGGCCCGTTGACCACCCAGATCGTGTAGGTTCCTGCATCGAGCCTGCCGCCGACATTTGCCGTGCTCCACTTGTAACTCCAGAAGTCATTGCCGTCCACCGCAACTCTGGTGAAGTATCCCTCATCGGCCCGCTTTGTCACATCGTTGAGCATAACCCCGTTTGTTGGCAGGTTGGGGCCGGTGAGAAAGAGGTACACCCACTGGCCGGTTGGGGAGTAGCCCGAGAGCGGGATGGTCTCTCCCAGCGCAGCCTCGATACCGCAAACGGCAGGAACGCTGCCTGCAATAAGCAGGGCAAGCAGGAATGCCGCCGTCACACTCCGGAAAAGGCGGGATGGTGTCATGATCAGTACTACCGTTGTAGTCCTCCTCCCTCATCTGCTTTTGCCTTCGGCGGGACAAAATCGCCCCGGGCGCTCTCCATGACGGGCGGCGTTTCCACATCGCCCTGTTTTGTGTTTCGTCTGCCTTATTATCCCTCCCGTCCAACCACCCGGTAGTCCTATGCCCGATCCACGGAAGATTGCGCTCTTCATTGCCATCATCGCCGGGTTCCTCACCCCGTTCGACCTCTCGGCAGTCAATATCGCGCTCCCCTCCATTGGCGAAGAATTTGCCATGGACGCCGTCTCGATGGGCTGGGTGGCAACCGCGTACCTCCTCGCCTCCGCTGCCTTCCTCCTGCCCTTTGGACGGATTGCCGATATTCACGGCAGGAAACGGATCTTTGTATCGGGCCTTTTCCTCTTTTCGCTCGCCTCCACAATCACGCTCTTTGCTCCCTCAGCCCTAGTAATCATCATCCTGCGGGTTATGCAGGGAATTGGAGCGGCCATGATCTTTGGCACGGCGGTTGCGATTCTCACCTCGGTAACCCCGGCACACGAGCGGGGAACAGCGCTTGGGATCTATACCACGTCCGTCTATATCGGGCTCTCCTGCGGGCCGTTCATCGGCGGATTTTTGACACAGGCTTTCGGGTGGCGGAGTATCTTTTTTATCAATATCCCGGTCGGCCTCGTTGCCATCGCGCTCGCGCTCCTCTTCCTCAAGGGGGAATGGGCGGATGCGCAAGGGGAGCCCTTCGATCTTATGGGTGCAGTCCGGTATGGTCTGGCCCTCACCTGCATCATGCTGGGCTTCTCGCTCTTGCCGGAAACGGGGGGCGCACTTCTCCTTGTTGCCGGCTGCGTAACGGGACTTTTCTTCATCAGCCGCGAGAAGAAGATCCGCTACCCGCTGCTCGATCTCAGCCTCTGGACCGGGAACCGGTCATTTGCTTTCTCCAACATCGCCGCGTTCATCAACTACAGCGCCACCTTCTCCGTTACGTTCTTTTTGAGCCTGTACCTCCAGTACAACCGGGGGTTCGATCCGTGGACTGCCGGTGCTATCCTCGTTATCCAGCCCGTAACCATGGCCGCGGTCTCGCCGTTTGCCGGCCGCCTCTCCGATCGGGTGATGCCGGGAACGATTGCCTCCTTTGGCATGGGACTCACCGCTCTTGGGCTGGTTGCCCTGGTCTTTGTCAGGGACACAACCTCTCTCATGGAAATCGCCGGCATCCTCATCCTTCTCGGGGCAGGACTCGGCTTCTTCTCCTCGCCCAACACAAACGCCGTCATGGGTTCGGTGACCCGGAAGGATTACGGGGTTGCCTCCAGCACACTTGGTACCATGCGGCTCGTTGGGCAGGCAATGTCCATGGGGATCGCGATGATGATCCTTGCGCTCTTCATTGGCAGGACCCAGATCACCCCTGACCAGCACATCCAGCTCGCAAGCTCGATGCAGGTTGCGTTCTCTCTCTTTGCCGCACTCTGCATCGCGGGAGTCTTCCTCTCGCTGGTCAGGTGCCGGCAGGAAGAAGAAGCATCCTGAATGCGACCGCCAGTCCTTCTTTGCCCAATTCGATCCGCGTGCACTACCGGTTCTCCAGCCGGCATTCTTCCGGTTAATCCGTAGAGCACAACCCCCAAACCCGTCCGGGCCTGTCCGGTTGTTCCCTTTCCGGATGCATCAGTATTATCCGGGCAGGAACAGGATGACGGTTTATTATCCATAAAATTCAACACCATACCAGAGACCAAATGACAAATACAGATGAGATCGACATGCACCTGGAGAAGAACCGGTTAGAAGCGCTCACTGACGGGATCTTCGCTTTTGCCATGACCCTTCTTGTGGCAAGCCTGATCCTCCCCCGTTCGGCGATCATCACGGTGAGTTCTCCAGAGGCTTTCTTCAGCCTTTTACCGGACTTCTACCACTACATCATCGGGTTTTTTGTCCTTTCCGCGTTCTGGATCGCCCACCACATGCAGTTCCGGCACGTGCAGTTCATTGACCGGAATTTTCTCACCCTGAGCATCCTGGGCCTGTTCTTTGTTACGCTCGTCCCGTTCTCAACCAGTTTTGTCGGGGATTACACGGACCCCTTCTCCTCCATTGTTTTTGAAATAAATCTCTTTATCCTTGGCCTTCTCTTCTTCTTTCAGTGGTTGTATGCCACTCATAACCATCGTCTCGTTGCACCGGAACACTCCGGGAATCGGATCCGGTACGGCCTTACCCGGAACCTCATCATCCCCGCCATCTCCCTGCTTGGGATCATCTTCTCCCTGGCCGGGTTCAGCAGCAGCACGATGGTGTACATGCTCTCACCGCTGGCATCGTACGGGGTCAGGAAATATTTTGGATTCTGACCCCTGAGAACAATCCTGCCATTGCAGGGCCATCTGTCAGTTCAGGGCAGCAGTTCCTGTGCATGACAAAAAGGACGGACTGCAATGGCAGACACCTCCGTTACTGTTCACTGCCGGTTTGTTTTTTTTGGCCATCCGGTGCTTTTGCATCCGCACATGGGGCTAGGGGGATATCCGCTTCATGACCATGAGCTGAATACTGGTATCTCCAGCCTGCTGCAATAAAAAAGGGTCCGGGAGGGGCAGGATCGCCCGGTTACGGGGTGAGATTGATGGTCTCGCCCGGTTTCATGATGGTGACCCGGATGTCGGTTGTCCGCTCGACGGCTGTTTTGAGTGCCAGCGGATCGGCAGCAATCTTGTCCCACGTATTGTAGTGGATGGGGATGACGGTCTTTGCGCCGATGAAGCTGGCTGCCACCATGGCCTCTGCCACGCCCATCGTGTACCGCCCGCCGATGGGCAGGAGCGCCAGGTCCGGGTGGTAGAGTTCCCCGATCAGTTTCATATCGGAGAAGAGACCGGTGTCCCCGGCATGGTAGATGGTCACCCCATCCATCCGGACAACAAACCCGGCTGCCGCACCCCCGGAAAATCCCGGTCCCGCCTCCTCGATGACCGATGAGTGCAAGGCAGGTGTCATCGTGAAGGTTACCCCGTCAATCGTCAGGCTGCCGCCAATGTTCATCCCCTCGGCATCCAGCCCTTTTGCTTTCAGGTACTTTGCAATCTCCGTTATCGCTACGGTCTTCTTCTTTAAGGCACACGCCTCGCCCATGTGGTCGGCATGCCCGTGAGTGATGGCAACGATGTCCGGGTTTGTACCGATCACACTCCCGCCCTCGACGAACGGGTCGATGAGGACTTTTTTTGTGCCGGTCAGGAGCACGCAGGAGTGGCCGGGCCAGGTGAGTTGCATGTAAGCAGATCGGGACTTATGGCGGATGAAGGTTACGATACATGAGGAGCGAGCGCACCAGCACTAAAAAAAGGATCGGTATTGATGGGGTGGACCTGAATGATCAGGTCACGTCAATCATTTCAGCTTCGGTGATGTCGATCGAATCGCCCAGACTGTTGTCCGTTGCGCTCCGTGTCATCTGCTCGGTCAAGTCCCGGTCTTCCATGACATCGCGGATACGGTCGATGTACGGGTCGATGGTCGGGTCCTCCTGCTCTTCGATGACATGGCGGTACTCGCGAAGGGTCGAGGGGCTTACCCCCAGTTCCTCGGAGACCTCTTTCATGGTCTTGCCGGAGCTGATGAGCTCTTCCATCTCTTCCTTCCCAAACGGCATCTTGAAGTCGAGCTCGCGGAAGAGTTTGAGCCTCACGCGTGCCCGTGCCACCGTTTTTGACAGTTTCTCATCGCCAAGCTCGCGGGCGATCTCGGTATCGTTCTTTCCCGCGTAGAATGAGGTGACAAGCTTTGCCAGCTGGATGGGCTTTAAGGAAGTCTTGAAGATCCCCTGTTCCGTGATCTCTCTCATGACGAGAGCGACCTCGCGTTCGATAGCGTCACTGTCCCTTAAGGTTCCATGGATGTTCTTCATCGGTTCGACAATCTTGGTCTTCCCCGACATGGAACTGAAGAGTTTCAGAAGCTGTGCTTTTCGTTTGTCTTCGGTCATTGCGTACCCCGTATTGGGATTAGGATATATCATACAGTGTCAACTATTTAATGCTATCTTTATGCCTCATTTGACCAAAAGACTCATAAATTAGTGTTTAATGGTTGTGGTCACGGGGCCGGGTTTTGGCCTGATCTGATCACATTTTCCCGCATTTTTGTACATCAGTACAGTAACTGCACCAGGCCCCTGTGCTGCAGGAGAAGATCCTTTCTCTCTTTCGGATATATATGAGAGTCTTTTTGTTGCCACCTGTCCTACAGTAGTAAAGACAAATAATCCGTGATCCTTATGAGCGATGTTTTTGAGAATGTGATGGAACTGGCAAAACGACGCGGCTTCATCTGGCCGACCTCCGAGTGTTACGGGGCTGTTGCGGGTTTCATCGACTACGGGCCGCTGGGGGCTATGATGAAGCGGCGGATCGAGAATATCTGGCGCGATTTTTATGTTATCCGCGAGGGTTACTATGAGATCGAGTGCCCGACCATTGCACAGGAGGCAGTTTTTGTCGCTTCCGGCCATGTTGCGGGATTTGCCGACAAGATGTGCCAGTGCCCGCACTGCAAGGAGTTCCTCCGGGCCGATCATGTGGCAGAAGGCGGCGGGATAAAGAACGCCTCTACGATGAAGAACGAGGAGCTTGCCGCGTGCCTTGCCTCCTGCCTCTGCCTTTCCTGCGAGGAGGTGCTGGGAAAGGTCGAGGTCTTCGGGTTCAACCTGATGTTCAAAACAAGTATCGGCCCCGGCTCTCAAAGGGTCGGCTATCTCCGGCCTGAGACCGCTCAGGGGATGTTTGTGGACTTTGCCCGGCTCTTACGCTTCTACCGCGACAAGCTCCCGTTCGGTGCCGTCCAGATCGGCAAGTCCTACCGGAACGAGATCTCGCCCCGGCAGGGCATGATCCGGCTCAGGGAGTTCACGCAGGCCGAGGCCGAGATCTTCGTCCACCCTGCCGAGAAGAACCATCACCCCACGTTCATGCGGTACGCGGATTACCGGATGCCCCTTTTAACCTATGGCCAGCAGCAGAAGGAAGAGGCAGCAGTAACGCTCTCGATGCGGGAGGCCGTGGACAAGG
>JBFYKS010000202.1:0-3302 GCA_041305785.1 Methanoregula sp.
TGGTACAGAGCGGGATCTCCCCGATCTTCTTGGCGGTCCATGTGCGGGCAGTGTATCCCTGGTTCTTGACGGTGAACTCGGAACCCTCGCCAACGAACGGGGCATACCGTCCGGAATCCCCGATGTTGATCTGCATGGAGTTGCTGGTCATGGGGATGACCGGCACCGCGTCACGCATACAACGGGCGGGCTGTGCGCCGTCCATGATGGTCCTGTTGATCTCGGTCTGGATCAGTGTGGTGCTGTTGATCGCATCGCTGAGGAGCAGTTCACGGGCGGGCTTGACCTTCCCGTCCTCTCCTTCGATCATGTACCGGGTACCGGTCTCACGCTCGAACGCAGCGAGGTCACGAACGACGATCTGATTCTGGAGGCGTTTCTGTTCTGCGGAGTCCTGGAGGAAACCGGCTTCAAGAGCCCTGATTAAAAGTTGTGTCATGTTTCAGTCCCTCCTTAGCTCGCTGCGCAGACCGGGCATGAGGTCTGAACGAGGATGTATCCGGTTCCACCAACAGTGGCCGCGCCGGCAGCGATGTCGTCAAGCGCAAGGCCGATGGCGTTCTGCAGCCCGACAATGGTGTCGTGTGCCTGGATTGCAGGGTCACGGACAATGCCGGTACCTGCAACGGTTGACACACCGATCCAGTCACCTGCATCTGCGGTGCCGTCATCAGCGGACAGCATGATCTTACACACGCAGCCCTGCATCAGGACGGTCACATCCCCTCCGGCGGTTGCCTGAGAGTGTGCGGCAACACCGATAGGTGCTCCGAGAGATGAGGTTGCGGGTGCTACGGTTCTGCTGACACCGGTTGCGGCGAAAGCGACGATCTGACCTGCGAGGATTGCGCTTGCGGCCTTGAACGTCATGGTGAGCCCGAGATGGATCGGGGCGGGGTCGAATGCGACCGGGGTTGTTGCTGCCATATTACTGACCTCCTACGGTGCCCTTCTTCCGGTCCACAGGGATGTAGAACTCCGGCAGGGCTTCCAGTTCCTTGGTGGTCCCGGCGCCGGTCCTTGCGGTGCCGTCCTTCTCCAGCGCTTCGATGCGGGCAGCCTGTGCCTTCACAAGCTCGGAGAGTTCTTTCATGGCGCCGGGGACTTCGGCGAGTTCCTTGGGGATCTCGACCTTGACCTCGGCGGGTTTCTTCTGCGATTCCCTGACGGCTTCCAGCTCCTTCATGATCGGGGCGGTAGCTGCCGTAACAGCGGCGGTGATGGCCGCTTCCAGTTCCTTGTTGTCTGCCATAGTTTCCTCGGCCGGCTTCTCTGCCGGCGGGTTTTCTGGTGTCTCAGGTGCCGCCTCGTTGATCCTGCATACCCTGCAGGCTCCCTTGTTCACGTAGGCATACCCTCCGAAAACAAGCGTAGCGGCTTCCATACGGCGGGTCTGTGGGTTTTCCACTTCATCGCCCCCGTGTTCAACCGAGACGTACCTGATGTTTTTCCGCTTGATCAGTTCCTGCATGGCCCGGCCGCTCGGGGTGTTGCCATAGACGAGGAGATCGGAGAGAACAGCGGCGCGGTTGGTGCCCTCCTCGTCAACGAAATGACCGAAATGCGGGTTGATTGCCTCACTTACCCGGTTGCTCTCATCACGAGGGATTCCCCCCATATGCCGGTTGTATCCGGTCTTCCGGATCCAGTTCCCGGCATACGCTTCAAGAGTCTTTGCCGGATAGAAAAGCGGGGTCTTCTGTGCTGAGTCGGTCCATTCCCCCTCTGCGAGGAGCGGCACGTCCCTGATCAGGAGATCGCCGTTTTCCAGCTCGAAGAGGTTGGACGGTTTGAATGCGACCTGCAGCGCCCGGTGTGAGTCGGTGCCGGCAGGCTGCTGGTCGGAGCCTCCGGTGGGGAATGATGCATCGGGCGAAGAAATGAGATTGGGATCCCTTTCGGGCATGTACTTATATGAAACTCAAAGGATATTGTTTGGTTTATCCTAACTAACAACCCCGGCAACGCGGGTCCGGTGGCAGTAGTCGATAACGCCCTTTCGAGTCCTGGGTATGCCGTAAGTATAAGAGAGGTGATCGGCTACCATCCCATGAGAGAGTTTTCCCTGCGTAACGGTGATGTACCCCCGTTCAACGGCAAAAAGATGGATCCCGCTGGTCATGGCGTCAGGATCTCAGTCCGTGGCTCGCCTTGCAGTTCCGTTCAAGCTGCATGATCCGTTTCTCAAGTTCCATGTTTGCCAGTTCAAGAGCCGCGATCCGGTCCACCGGATCGGGTTCCTGCACGGCCATCGGGCGAACGGGGCCCGGGTGGATTGTGACCGTTCCATCGGGCGCACTGTCTTCTGTTGCGTACCCGATAATCTCCTCGGCCGGAGTCTGCTGCTGCTCTGCGGGCTGTTCCTGCTTCTTCGGGGGGGTTTTCTTTGCTGTCATGCTCTCGCCTGCCTGTACTGCTCATAGCACCGGCACCCGGGGAACCTCGGGGGCTCCTGGTCGCCGCTGCTGTGCGGTTGGTCGATGGGGATCCAACCGTCCGATTCGTTCGCCGCACATCCGTCAGATACGCGGTCATCGTGGCTTGTAGTCCACTGTTTTTCCATCTCGATTCCGTCATCAACGATGGTGTCCGCAAATGCCCGGTTGCCGGCCTCGTATGCTTGCGCTGACTCGTTCGTGGCGATGAGCTGCGCCCGCTGCCTGCTGATGGGGCCGTCGTAGAGTTTCCGGATCTCCTTGGCGGTCTGGTTGTAGGACCATCCCTCGTCCAGCCCCGTGGTGATTACCCGCTTGAGGCTTTCCGCGGTCGTCTGCTGGATATCGCGGATGTAATCGATGCTGCCGCCGGTCTTGCGGAAGAACGCCACGGCCCGTGGGTTGCTCAGGCTGAACGTGGTTTTAGGATCGAACCCCAGCTGTGCCCGTAACTGTTCCGCGCCTTTCAGCAGGGCATCCGCCTCTATCGCTTTCACGGTCTTCTGCAGGTCCGGGGTGGTGTCGAACTCCACGCTGCCCCAGATCTCGTTCCAGCGTTTCAGGGCGGCGGGGTCGGCCGGGTGTTTGGCCTCCATCGCTCGCACGGGTTCCGGGGCCGGGGGGACCTGCGGGAAATACTCCTGCATGAACTGGAACCGGAACATCACGGTGCCATACTGCTTCCAGAATACCTGCTCCACATCCAGCAGGTGTGCCTTTGCGAGCTGGTCCTTCTCCCGGACCTTCTGCAAGCGGATGGCTGCGGCTGTAAACCGGTTGACGGCCCGGGTGAGATGGGGGGAAGCCGTGGTTATGCCTCCTCCGTTGCTTTCCTCACGATCTGCGAGAGTTCATGGGCGGCCGCTG
>JBFYKS010000203.1:0-8343 GCA_041305785.1 Methanoregula sp.
CCCCCCGCAACCGGCTCTGCGGCGAGAGATCCACCTGCCCGTTTCCCCATCCAAAAAGCACTGCCAGAAAAACACCGTTACTTTTTCTTTGTCAGTCCTGGCCGCGAACCTTTTTTCACACGGCTGACCTTATGGTGATCCAGGAATCCTCCGATACAAAATCCGGGTAACCCGAAGGAGGGGCTTAAGGTAGGGTAAAACCTTCTGACCCGGAAAAATGAGGGGGGCTTCCCTGAAGGATCCGCTCTTCTGAGAATCAGGCGATGGCAGGTAACAGAAGGTGAAAGATATAGCTGAGTATCATCATTAAAAGCAAAATTGCAAACCAGGCCATTATTCCCATTCACCTCCGTTCAGGGCCCCAAATCCATTGAGGGACGATTTTTCTGATTTCTGTGAGATCATTTGAGGGTTCTTTTCCCGGCCCGGGTCTTCCGGGCCTGATCACACCTTGACCAGAGCGATATATGAAGGAGAGAAAGTTGGAGAAAAACTCTGGGATATTTTCCAGCGGGATTTCGACCGGGGCGTCGTGATGCAGGACGGGAAGATACTATTCTAAACGGTCATCCCCATCTCCCCCTAACCGCCCCTGTTCTCTTTTTTGACTCCTCCAGCCCGTTGAGAAAAGATCGGCCGGTAACCGCGGCCAAAACGGGAAAAATAAAAAAAAATGAAGGTGGTGATCCCGCTCCTTGGATACCGGTCAGCCGGCTTTCCAGAGCACGAGAGAAAGGAAGAGCACGATGTACATCCCTGCCGCGAGCGGGGGGATAATCCGGATCGACCAGTAGTTGATTAATTCAACCCGTGCGGTATCCCTGGACTCCTGGAATCGTATGATAAGGTAACTGGAAACGATCACCATCAGGATCGTTGCATACGTGATTATCATGAAGATGTCAAGGAAGGTTGCATAGGCAACGAGCGGAACTGAGTCGGCAATACGCCAGTGGATCATGACCGCGGCAAGGAACATCGAGGCATTGACTCCCAGCCGGGAGGTGGTCTTCATGATGAGTGAGCCAAGCGAGATGAGGACAATGATGAAGATCGGCAGGAAAAATTTCAGGGCTGTTGAGCGGTGGTCCCGGGTGACCTCGTAGCCGAAGATCGCCCGGGAATAGGGGATTTCCTCATCCATGGAGGACTGGTTTGTTATCGTGTATGCCTGGCCCGTTATCTGCCAGCCCGGAGGACTGGCATCCTTAGAAAAGCCGGTTTTGGGATTATCGATCACCATAACCAGGGACTGTTCCGACCGGGTTTTTGGTTCAACAATGATTTGGAGTTTATGAATGTCAAACGGGAACCTGCGAAGGTCGGGTTCAACGGTCAGGGTTGCAAAGAACCGGTATCTCTTTTCTGTGGGAGTATCGCTGATAGCGGTGAATTGTGTTATTTCCCCGTTCTTGATCTCGAAGTCTCTCATGGAAAACGGTTTGTCGGAACGGAGGTTTGCGAAAAAATGTGCATCAACGGTTCCCTCTTCAACATTGAACGCATTGAAATCCTCAACAAAGACCCCGACATGTACCACATCAGGTTCGGGGGAGGAGGCGGAGAGGTCCACCGGGTCCTGGGCAGATGCCGGCACCATGATGAGAGTAAGGAGCAGGATGCTGAACAGGAGGCAGTGAGAGATAGAGCCACAATCCCCCCGTGACCGGTTTTTTGGCACGGCCGTTCCTCTGAACCAGCTGGGATGACAGGAAATAGTATCGTCCTCATGTACGTTTGAGGGGATGTGGAGGTATATTGATTTGCATCCTGCTTTTTATCCTGTCTGAATTCCACGGGCTCCCTCGCGGCCCCTCTCTCTCCATCAGGCAGGCTGCATATCTCCCCGCCAGCGGTGCCCGTCGGAAAATCCGATCCCCAAAACAGGCCTTCCTTCAGATCTTCTCAGGCCGATCTTTGGCATCGGGCAGGGAACCAGTATTCTTGCCGGCAATTACTTCAGCGAGAGACGGTACGGCGATCTTTTGGACATGGTGAAGACCTCCCTCCTGGGGGTGATCGTTTTCCTGCTCGCGGCGGGTTTAACCGGGATCCTCTGGTGGCACCCCGTAGTGCGCTTCCTGAACCCGAACCCCCACAATGCAGCCTTTCCTGTTGCAGCATTCCTGGGGCTAATCATCGGCATAATCTCTCCTTGTTCCGGTTGTCGTACCTCAAATGCCCGATCTGAAAGGGAGATCCCCCGGGGGGATGGGACAGCTATCCCATCACAGGGGTACTTATGCCATTAAAAAAAAGGAGTTGATCCGGTGCCGGTTACCCCGTGATGGGAGTCCCGTAGTTCTGGATCTTCACCTGCATTTGGGGACTTAATGGTTTGACCAGTTCTGCATTGTATGAACCGGACGGCCCGGGGACCAGGGTAGAGTTGAAGGTCTGCAGGGTCGCGACAGCGTATGACCGTGATATCGCGGCAGGCGATCCGTCACTGACCGATGGATCAACATCTGTTGCAAAGACTGAGACCGTATTGTCACTGTTGCGGACAATCTCGATGGTACGGAACTGCTGCGGGAAATCACGCAGGGATGCGGTCTCAACTTCCCAGAAGCCGAGCTCAGGATGACCGGGGTCCGGTGAGGGGAAGGCGGTAACCGTATTCCGGTGGACGTGTCCTGACATCCACAGGACAAGATTCGGATAGGTATGGAGTTTTGCAATCAGCTGCTGCTCTGATACCGAAGACGTGGGTGTCCAGAGTTTCGAGGACGCCGCCGATTCATTGCGGATGGGGATGTGGGCTGCGATGATCATCAGTTTGTCTTCTTTCTGGCCCTTTTCCAGTTCGTTTACAAGCCAGTCATACCGTGCAGTATCAAGAGAGCCGAACATGAAGAGTAAACCATCAGGATCGGTGTCCCGCTGGGTATCGTCGAGGACAATAACTTTGATCGGGATATCCGGATTGGGTTCGAACGAGTAGCAGGCAAATCCCGACGGGACGTCGGACTCGTTGAAACCATGTCCTCTGGGAAGGCTCGATGAATTGAAAAATTCGGCCATCCACTGTGACCGCGAGAGTGCCCGGCGGTCTGGATCGGCTGCCGGCACGCAGGGAGATTCACTGAATTCACTGGCCGGACCTGCTCCAATCACGTCACCGTACGGTGTCCGGCCATCGATTGAACCCATGAAGAAACCCCGGCTGTCGAGGCCGAGCGGGTCCGTGAAGATATTTCCCTGGTTGAGAATTTTCGTGCCGGTTAAAGACTGTTTTATGTTATCGTCCGGAACGTTTGTCCCTAGCCAGAACTGGTCGTGGTTGCCGAGCGTCTGGTACCACGGGATGGTCGTATCCAGCCCTGCCGCCTTGTAGATATCCTGGTAATCATTGAGCGGCCCGGGGATGGGGTCATCTTTTGCACCGGAATCCGGATTGATCGTTTTCCCATCCATGACATCGATATACCACCGGAGTTCGTTGTACTGGTTGTTGTTGATCGCATCACCGAGTGCGATACCGAAATCGAACGGTCTCTTTTTATGGAGGGCGTTCATGGTCTGGATGGCGGCATCAAGGGTCTGGGTTGTCATAAGTGCAGTTGGTGAATATGCTGACGGATTGCCACCTCTGAACCCGAAAACGACCGCTTGGGCAGGAGTTTCCTTATCTGCAATGTGGATGTCGCTCATGGTAAAGAAATTCAAAAGCCGGGCAGAATTTGTTGCCGCAGGGGAAAAATATCCCGCGGGCATCAGGTCCAGTCTTTTTTCATACCCGAGCCCCTCGCCGTACATCCAGTTGCCATACCCGTATCGTTTATAGTCAGAGACCTGGTGCGGGTACAGCACCGGTGACGATTGAGGCACAGGAACCGGAATGACGGTTCTTTCAAGGGTTGTGTAAACGGTGGAATTTACCGGGTAGCCCCATCCGAGGCTCCCGATATTCAAAAAAATCATCATTCCTCCGATTACTGCAATAAAAAAAGCAGCAACGAGGAGAACGATTCGTACCTCTTCTTTCATAGTTGCCTTACGTAAACCCTTGATTTAATACTATCCTGCCCGGGAGTGTGCGGGAAAATGTCCGGCTGCTTATCCCGGTTTTAGAAAAACGGTCTTTTTTGCAGGATTCCCGTGCCCGGAGTCAGATGGTTAAAAATGTGGGAAAAAACTGCTCTTGGAAAAATAAACTTCATGATAAGAAATTGCAGGATACTGTAAAGGTTTTCTCATCATCATGCAGAGAAAAAAATACGGTGTTTGGATTGGTATGCAACTCATTTTCTTTTTTTTGTCACGCTGTTATCCTGCTTATACACCTCCAAGTACAGGTGTCATGGTCCCCACTACAAGATCTAAGGGTTCAAATGCAAGGATTTCAACTACATCCCCCGCGGCCATAACACCCCCGGCTCCTGCCCCACCGGCCCCTCCGGCGAATGCCCCTGCGGCTCCTAACGTAACGACGGTAGCCGTGATAAGCACGACAGCAACGATGAACCAAATCCACCATTTCTTGTACCACGGTTTTTTCTTGGGTTTGTCTACGTTCTTTACCGGCTCGTCCGTTCCGGATTTTGCCCCAAGGTTCGCCACCTGACTACCAGCGGAAATTCCCGGCGTATTCTGAGAGGTGAGAACATTTTTCCCGCCGCCTGGTGCAAAACTGTTCATGTTCCTGCTGTTTGCTTCCGCCGCCATCGCGGGCGCGACTGAAACGGCAAGGATGAACAGGACAGCAACGATAAGGTAGGGATTGAAGATCAATCGTTGGATTTTCATACAATTTCTCCTGATCACACCGCGATCCTCCTCCGCATTGCGGGGGAAACGGGTGTGATTGTTATTCAGTTACGGCCCATGTGTTCAGGGCCTGATCACACCTTGATGCAGAAGGAATATGAAGGGCTCAAAGGTGGAGAGAACGGGGGAGTTTTTTTCCAACCGGATGAGATTTTCTTAGATTCAATACCCCCCATGTGTATTGCACTCACCTGAACCGGCAGGGAATCCTGGCAGTTCACACCGATTGCCATTATCCGCTGATCGTAACACAGAGGAAGACGAGGAAACGCTCGCGGGATCCGAAGGGCGGGGAGCCACGTCGGGAAAATTCCAAAAAAAGGGACTGAGGATACCCCCGGGGAAAGGGCTCATTCGTGGCGGAGGGCGTCGATCGGGTTGAGGTTTGCCGCACGCCACGCCGGGTAGATACCGCAGATCAGGCAGACTGCCATCCCGAATACGATGCCGTATACGATCTGGATCAGGCTTGACGGGACGAACAGGTATTTTGTCGTATGCATCATCATGCTGCTGATGGCATACCCCCCGCCAAGGCTCACCATTCCGCCGATCATACTGCCAATAATCCCAAGGATTACCGCTTCGAACAGGAACATTGCCATCACCTCTTTTCTCTGCGCCCCGATGCTCCGCATGATGCCGATCTCCTTGATCCTTTCGGTCACCGACATCATCATGATGTTGAGGATCGAGACCCCTGCCACGATCATGGATATGCCGCCGATGGCCGAGACGAACATCGTGATCTGCCCGAACACTTCGAAGATAGTCTGGAGCGTCGATTTCGTGTCCATCACGTCCACCGTGGTCTCGCGCCGGTTCATCTGTTTCCCGATGGCAGTCGTGACACCGGCGATATCATCGAGATTCTTAACCTTGATGAGGACCTTGTCGTAATCATTCCGGTTGTACGCGTTGTTGAACCAGTTCTGGGATACCACGATCGCATTGTCGGTGCTGATATCGAATGCCATCCCCCGTTCTTCAATGATGCCGGTCACCCGCAGGGTTCCCTTTTCCCCCTCTGTCCCCAGGGAGATCCGTGACCCGACCCTGACACCATTATCTTCGGCGAATTTCAATCCCACGAGACAACCGGAGTCGCCCCGGCTGTATCCGCCCCCTTCCAGCTTCAGCAGGTTTTGGACATCATCGGGATCTATCCCGTAGACGATCGCGATGATCTCATCGGTTCCCACCCCGAGTTTCATCCGCTCCGTGATCTGGACGACCGGGATCGCGGGATTGGGGGCAGAAGCCCGTTTTATCTGCTGGAAGGACTGCTCCGAAATGGTGAACGCAGCCGGACCGCTGTTCCCGCCGGAGTGGGGGCTGACGATCACGGTGTCCCCCACGGTGTGGAGGCTGTCGGTAACCGCAAGCACCATGCTGTTGCCAAGGAGGCCCATGGATGCAATAGCAACAACACCGATGATGATGCCAAGCATCGCAAGCGAGGAACGCAGGAGGTGGACCCGGAGGTTCCTTTTTGCAATCTCCCAGAAGATCATGCTTCGATCCTCCCGTCCACGATCCGGATTGTCCGGTCCGAGTATTCGGCAAGGCTGGGATCGTGCGTAACCATGATGATGGTGGTTCCCTTCGTATTGAGATCGGTGATCAGGTCCATGATCCCGGCGCCGGTCTTCGAATCCAGGTTTCCCGTTGGCTCGTCGCAGAGGAGGATGTCGGGATGGTTGATGAGTGCCCGGGCAATGGCAACCCGCTGCTGCTGGCCGCCGGAGATTTCAGTCGGGGTGTGGGTGAAGAGGCTCTCCTCGAGCTGGACGGCCCGGAGCACCTCACGCCCCCGCTCAGGATCCACGCCCTTGCCGGTCTTGAGCATCAGGGGAAAGGTGACATTCTCGATGATGTTTAAGAGCGGGAAGAGGTTGAAGTACTGGAAGATGAACCCGATCCGGTCCCTCCGCAGGCTGGTCAGATCGGTATCGGACATGTCCCCGATCCGGGTGCCGGAGATGAGGATCTCCCCGGCAGTAGGGGTGTCAAGACATCCCATCAGGTTCAGGAGCGTGGACTTTCCCGACCCGGAAGGCCCCATCACCGAGATGAACTCGCCCCTCTCCACCCGGAACGAGACCCCGTCCAGTGCCACAACATCCCCGGCAGGCAGCGGGTACACCTTGGTCACACCGGAGAAGAGCATGACGGGCTGGTTGTCCCTGCATGATTCTGTCATTTCCGGCTCTTCCTTGCGTAGAGGAGCACGCCGCCAATGAACGCCACGAGGACCAGGATCCCGGCAATGGTGGGAAGAACGGATGTGTCACGGGTTTTTGGCACTGTTTGCCCAACCGAAGAGATCCTGACATCCTGGGTTGCACTGTAGAGGTTGCCGTCAGCGTCCTTGTACGAGATCCGGATCGGGACCGTGGTGATGGGCGGATCTGCCATGAAGGTCACTTCAAAACTCCCGAAATCATCGGGCTTGAGCGCCCCGACTACCGCCATCTTATGGGGATCCTGCGGGACTGCCGGGGAGAGTGCACTGACGGTGACCGATTTTGCAATTTCAAGGCCGGCGTTGTTCACATCCCCGGTCACATGGATGACCGCCCCGTCGCTTTTCACCTCAATGTTGTTCATCACGGGGTTGGCCATTTTTTTGTCTGTCCCAAACAGGACAGGGATGCTCTTTGTGGCCGTGTGCGGATTTTTGCCATTATCATAGTTGAGGGTCAGGACAGCCGTTGTCTCCATATGAGGAGTGATGGAAAAATTTACCGGAACGCTTGCCCCATGCGCAAGATCCCCGATAAAGATCCGTGATGATGTCGTGGTAATCCCGTCACCGGACACATCAAGGTAAAGATTCCTCACATCATTCTTGCGGGGATTCGAGACCATGATATACACGGTCTTCTTCTTGCCCTCAGCGAATGCATCCGGCATGTCCGTGATCGTCATTTCCAGCGGGCGGTTGTCGATCTCCACCAGTGACCGGTAGGAGAGGCTGTTCGCATCCCGGAAGCTCAGCGAGAAGTCGGGGGAATAGATCCCGTCCCCACCCGTTGCGCTGACAGAGAACGCAAATGGCACGGTCTGGTGCGGCCCGAGATGGGTTGTGCTGTCGTACGGCCTGCTGATCACCCTGATGTCCTGGTCCCCGAATGATGCGTGATTCACGACAGAACTCAGTGCATCATTGCTGTTCGTCACCGATACGGTGGCAGTACCAATATCACCGGTGAAAAATGCCGCAGGTTCGAACGTGACGCCGGACACGTAGACTTTGCTTGCAGCGGTAATGGATTCCGAAGTCTCGAATGCACTGGCTGCACCGAAGATGCTGCACGCGACAAGCAGGAGGCAGGTTATGATAATAATGCGTCTGGGTTTCATGATTTATGCTCCGAGTTGCGAGATGAGGAAGATGACATAGAATACTGAAGGAACACCGGCGCAGAGGATCGCGTCCCGCGGGGATAATTTTTGAGCATGCTCTATCCCGTTGATCCAGAGGAAGGCAGTCCAGAGGAAGAATACGAGGGTAACGAGGCTGGTGACCTCAAGGTACTGGATCATCACCGGATTCTGCATCATGGCGTT
>JBFYKS010000204.1:0-19965 GCA_041305785.1 Methanoregula sp.
ACCAGACCATCAGGTTCGAGTTCGAGAACCGGACCAACGCTCTGATCCGGCTGGCCCAGGCATGCAAGTACGGCAGGGATTATGCAGGGGTGCTCTATACCGACCCCGACCACATCATCACAGAAGACGGCGTTTGTGACCTCACGCTCGATTACGATGCCGATGGGGATATGGCGGATTATCCCGGGCAGGTCCAGATCGGGATCCTTGGCGCCCGCAGGATCGGGTCGACCGACAGCTGGGAATGGATCTCAAACGACATCACTGCCGACATCTTCGAAGAGTCCCTCTCTCAGTTACAATATCGACCGGCACCCATCAGATCCTTCTTCGTAATCGGGGCGGGAGACGGCCTGAACCAGGTGGTCGGGAAAGCAACCGTGCCGATGGCATCGGACTTCTCGGATATCGTCCGGTTTGAGGACAAGCTGAGCGGGGGGCTCTATTACACCATCCAATGGGATCGGCCGACTCCCGGCACCGCAACCGCATGGACCCGCGAGGACGCCGGAGGCGGCGATTATTACCTGAAAGCGTTCGAGGGGACCGAAGCCGATCATATCGGGTGCCTCCGAATCAACAAGGAGTACACCTACAACAGCCCGACAACCCGGCTGCAATTCCTCTGCGAGACCGACAAAACAGGTATCGGCATATATGTTGACGGGGTCTCCTCCGACCAATACTGGTACCTGCTGGTCACGTTCAGTTCAGCAACCGAGGGGCATTACCAGTGGATCCAGCGGGCGTCCGGTGCTGACACGGTGATCTGCGAAGGGGATATTGCCCTGACCACCGGCGCATGGCACGACCTTGAATTATACTGTGATATCTGGGGACGGCAGGTCTATTGTGCCATCGACAACGAAGAGGTGTTCTGGCTGAACGGCCAGGGCGTCTTCGCGTTCCATAGTGGTGTTGGCGACCGGCAGGTTGGCCTGGTGGCCTATTTCACAAACGCTGGCAGTTCCGCCGCGGACTTCGTGCGGTTCAGGAAGATCTCCGTCCACGACAATCGGAACGTTGCCCGGGTCCAGGTCGAGACTGACGCGAAATATCTCAACTGCCTTGAGGCGTACCGGAGAGCGGAGAAACTCGTTGCCCACGCCCGGGCGTATCGGACATTCTCTATCGATGTCGAGCCCTCGGTGTTCCATGACGGCAAGATCGATGTCGGTCAGCGGGCGGTCATCACCAGCCCGAAACTCATCGCCGGCACGTATCGGATTTTGGAGATTGCGACAACGGAGGAGCAATGCACCCTCTCGTTGGAGGAGGTGGCTGACTGATGGAGACTTATACCGATAAAGCTGCCGGCCTCGCCCGGAACGTGAAAGAGTCCGGGAAGTATATGATCGGCCAGACCGTGGCGGTATGCCTTCCCCAGGGGGACAGCATCGTTCATTACGCCTCCACGCAGCCGACCCACACCCCGACGTATTGCTACCTCTGGTGGCAAATTCCGGACAACATGAACCGGGTGAACAACTGCGAAATCTTCTGGAAACGGTACCCCTTCGAGTACGGAGGGGAATCGTACTGGTATCATAGTGAATTTGATATCAGTACGTCATTATGCGTGGAGATTACCGTAGACGACGGTGTAACCTGGCAGTTGATAGGGACTTACACAGACGGCGGAAGCGTTTCCGTGATGCCGTACATCCGGCAACTGCAAGACCCCGCCGGGGCACTTATCGGCGTGCGGATCTACCCGGAGAAAACCGGGTATTACTGCCGCGTGATTGCCGGAGGACAGATGCAGGGCAACCTGTGGAGCAAATGATGGAGGAGTAAACGACAATGACACATAACATTGGGGATATCCCGGTACAGTCGGTTGAAGAGTTCAGTCCCGACGAGGTAACACGGAACCTGTCGAGATACAAGGGGCTGTTCCGCCGACCAACCACCCGGGGCGGGTCGGAGGACCCCCAGGCGTTCACCCTGCGCGGGTACGCTTGGCCGGAGGGCACAAAGAACGAAGACGATTTGGTCGAGGACCTGATGGCCCTGAAACGGGAGGCGGCCTACAACCGCATCAGCCTGGGCAACCGTGTCGGGTTCCTGAGTGTTAAGGATGTCAAGTCCCCGAAGCGGGCCGAACAGGCCAACATGCGGGAATACACCATCACGGGCGACTTCCATCCTGCAGCCCAGTATGAAGCATCGGTCCGGATCGAACCGGTCGCATTCACGGACGCATACGAGAAGGGAATCGTCCCGATCATCCCGCTGCCGGTCGGGGCCTCGGGCGTCAGGGTCCAGTCACCCTGGGGCTCGATCTCGCTGCCGTCCCCTACGGGCACGATCACGGGTGCTGACGGGGTCCTCCCCCTCTACCAGCCGTTCCCTGTCCTGGACTGGAGAACGTACGGGTGTGCGTTTGCAGGGGCAACCCCGGCAGAGACCACCTACGATGCAGCCGCCTACTCGGGCAAGAAGATTTCCCTGACCCACTTTGCCGATGAGACGATCACCTGGACCTTCGTTGTCGGTAAGGACGCCCCGCCGGGCAAATACAAGGTAGGGTTCCGCGTAACGCCCGCAGCAGCGGCTGCCGGGACAGTCACGGTCACGGTCACAGGGTCCACGTCCGGATCAATCCTGGCTGCGGAGTCCCATACCAGCGGTGCCGTTGCGGGAACCTGGGAGACCATGGAAACGGCAGAGATCAACCTGTTCACCTGCGAGACGGTCACGGTCACGGTCACCAAGGCGACCGATGATAACGTCCTGTACGTGAATTACGGATACCTCATTCCCCAAAACACCTGCCGCGTGACCTTTGACTGCACGGACGAGTACGAAGCCGGGGAATGCAGGGTCTATGATACCGTCATATCCGGCGACACCACCGTAGCCAACTGGAAACGGGTCTATTCTGACCAGCACGCCTACACCGGCGACATGGTGTTCCAGAACTCCCTCCTGCGCTGGACTATCAAGCAGGCGACCGCATGGAGCGCGGCAACCACCCTGACGGAACTGGTCGGCGGCAAGACCGGCACCCTCTACCCGGTGGCGTTTGGAACCGACCTGACGGATATCGTCATCGACAAAATCCTGCCAAACTGCATTGTCCTCAAAGCCCGGATGGACGTGGGGGCGACCGCCACGTTCGACAGCCTGAACGACGTGGAAACCGCCGAGATTGTCCTCACCCCGGCAGCCATCTACTTTGACCTGACCCGCATCGGGGCGGTCAAGCGGGATTGGCGGTGTTCCCTGACGGATGCCATCTATACCGCCGGCAGCGCGTTCATCGACAGCACCGGCACCCCTGCCGACCAAGCATCGCCGTATTACATCCTCGGACTATCCGGCGTGATGGTGGGGATGCAGAAAACCCTCTCGTCAGAATCCTACGTAGGCGGAACGTTCATCGACACCATTGAGGATACCTCCGCCACCGCCGGGGACTATGCCTTCTCGCTGTTCATGGTGCCGGTGACGATGAACTACAATGGAACCGATTTCACCCTGACGAAAGACAATAACGATGTGGAACGGGTTTTCAAGAAATATGATTTCTCGAACGATATTATCGCAGAATTCTCCTTGGTTCAGGGAACGATATGGTCTGTTGATACTGCCAACAGTCAGTTATATAGGACATATACCGGAGGGACACAGCAAAGAACCGGGACAACCCGTTCATTTGGAACCTGCAAAATGGATCTCACTCTTGGAATTGATGTTGCCGATGCGGATAATGCTAATGTGAGATACTGGTATTTCTATCTTAAATTTTTTGCGACCACATCATACATTCAGGTTTCAATTATCCGTGACGCTCACGCCACCACCGGGAGCCTCAAGGTTTATAAAAGAACCGTTGCGGGGGGCGCAACTCAAATCGGTTCAACATACACCACCGGAGATTTCAGCGAGTTGATGCGTCTTGTGGTTGATTTCGATATTTCCACGGGAGGACTGTCAGTTTATCTCCGTGGAGTATTGGTTGCTTCCGGCACCATCACAGATGCCGAATTGCTCGGAGAAGCCCCGTTAGTAGTTGCTTGCGAAGGTTCGACCACCCCTGCTGTTACGTATTCCATATCAGACATATCCATTACCCCATCCACAGCCTTCACTGATAGCACCCCCGGCACGAACCTGACCCGGTACGGCTCTTATGCAGGAACGAATACCGACGACACTACCCGTATCAAGATGGTGACGGGAGCGGGTACGAGTGCAGCAGTACGGGCAAAAGAGTATCGGTATCTGTCCGGGGGGTTCAAGATAGTCTATACCCTCCCGGCAGCATCAGGAGCGGATAACGATTCGGTGATGTTGCGGTTTTCGGAGGTACCTTACTTTGCAGTATATGACTTCGCAGGGGTTCGGCGCGATGGGTCGGGTAACTGGAACTGTTATTACGGCAACACCACTACAAACACCGAAGGGGCGGCAATCTCCGGGCTGGCTGATGGGGATACCGTTGTCATTGAAGTGGAGCGGGATGTTTCACGCGGGGCGTGGTGGTGCTACATCTACGAGAACGGCACAACAAAACCAACCACTCCCACCGGCATCTGGTTCAGCAGTATTTCCACTCACGGTTATATCGGGGTAAACCTCGGTTCCGCATCCGCAGCCCTTACGGGGTATCTCGTATCTCTTGAAGCCCGCGCCGAATCTACCCTCGGCGAAACCAACATCCCCGCCACGGAAACCGGGTTCTTCGATGTTGACGATGGCTCGGTCAATCGGGCGGGAAAATACATCATGCGTGTGCCGGCTTCCCCGTGGACGTATTCCACTGACCACTATGTATGTCCCGGTGGAAACAACTTGATGCAAGAACCCTATATGGCTGGTGACGGGACATATGAATGCGTGTTCGATTTAACATGGACAGGCGCGAACCCCGATGCGGCATTAAGCCACTTTATCATCTTTGCTGAAGACGGGACATCTAGTAGTTTCGTCACCGGCACTCAATCGTGGGTCAGGGTGAATATCTTAACAAGCGGGGCGACCACCATTGAATACCGCCGCTATATTGCAGGTGTGGCAACAATATTCTCAACTGCAAACGTCCCCGTCGTAAAAGGAACGAAGTATAAGATGAAAGTGGTCAAGAGCGGGAATACCATCACGGCATACTTCGCAGAGTTCTCCGGTTCGTATGGAGCGGCATCGCTGACAATCACAGATGATTCCGCAATCACATACGGGCGTTGTGGGGTAGAATCATATACAACCGCGACAGGGTTTGCGTGTAACGTCTATGCCATGAATTTCAGCGGCACCCGGCACTACTTTGAAGCCCGGCACCGGGGGGCGCAGATTGGCAAGATGTCTGTTGGCGGTGTGACCACGTATCGCACCCGGCTCTACGACGGAATCAATTATGACAGCGCAGCGGAGGTTGCAGCAACCGACTTCGCCGTGACTGCGTCATATGGACAACTTTACTCCGGCGGCGCGTCTGGATACTGGATTTACAACACAGCCGACATGAAATTCAAGGTAAATTCGCCGTATATCATCGACTTCAACGTGCTTTTCGGGGTGGTCGGGTCAGCCAAAAACGCGCTGTCTTTCGGGTTCGATACGAACATCGCAGTAAATTTTGCTTACTTGAAACATTATACACTGAACACAACCGGCACACTCTATGTAGGTGATGCCTCCAGTGGGTCAATCGCTGTGGGGAATTTCACGGCAAATACGCTGTATCGCGTGACAGTGTTCTATGATGGCACAACGCATTACGCCTACATTAATGGTGTTCTGAAAGGAACGACCACCAAAGCAGTATCACATGCTACCACTGGATATTTCGGGTTCGCAACGTCCGGGTATGGAGCGACCGTCAAGCCGTTCATCTTCAACGTCTGCGTGGATGCGTATGCCGATAACCCCCAAACGGGCATCTGCGTTCAGGCTCCATCCCCCACTCACGGCGGAAGGTATGACATCACGGAGAGCATCACCAAAACCCTCATCGGCGGCAGCACCATCCCCTACGGGGTATATCGCTGGATTGCCCGCAAAATCTCTACCGTGGCAAGCGCGTCCAACGACTACGAAACCAACAATGGGTTCCTGAACGTCACGGACAGCAACTACGTCAGCATCGAGGACACCGCCTTCCTCCTGAAATCGACCAACACGGTAGCATGGACAACGGAAAAGAAGGATGTGCGCATCGACAGCACCGATGATGCCGGGGACAGTATCGAGTTTGGCATCTACCGCCGGGGGGCAACGTCCCTCAACTCCGACAGCGCACCGGCGACGTTCGTCAGCGATATGCAACTCATCCCCCTCTTTGCCGACCCCGGAGCGGCTCCCCTCATGGGGGTGGGGGACATGGCGTTTGCGACGGTGATGGAGCCGAGTTACATCCGGCGAGTAGAGATCAAGAACATCCTTTAAGGAGGAACAACATGGCAACAGACGTGAAACTTACGGTAGAACTGACCGACGAGGTCAGGGCAAAGGTAGAGGACAGCATGAAGCAGGCGACCGACAAGATGAAAGCCGACCTGGAATCGGACATCAACAAGATCGACACGGCGATCAAGCAGGCCGAAAACGATCTCCGGCAGGCAACGAGCCGCGTCAAAGAGATACGGGACCTGCACACCAGTCTCCAGGCAAAATTCGATGCCCTCTAATCCAAACTTTTATTTCATCTCTTTTGATATTACACACACAGTATGATACGGTCACTCTCTCTGATTTTAGTGGTCTGTCTGCTGGCAACAGCAGGGTGCAGCAGTTCGGGGTCGTCGCCCGGGGGCGCTGGTGCGGCCACGGTAGCCCTCACAGAAGACCAGATTAAGGCCCAGGCGATTGATGTAGGGTATGATGACCTGCTCCGGTATCCCGAGAATTATCAGGGGAAAACCGTCCACATCATGGGCGGAGTGACGCAGGTCCGTGAAGAGGGGAGGGACAAATACCTGTTGAGGGTCCTCACCAAACCCAGTTCGGTCAGCCCCAACTGGTATATTGAGGACGACGTCCTGGTCAACTGGAACGGAGCTGACCGGTACCTCGAGAAAGATATCCTGGAGATTTATGGATCCTATACCGGCCCGAAGACCTACACCACGGTCCTGGGCGCGGAACGGACGGCCCCCGAGATCAACGCGCAGCTCATTTACCTCTATGAAGAAAAGAACGAGTATGTAATGCAAACCCTGGCCCCCCTGGTTACCGCAGCGCCCAAGGCACCCGCGGCCGCAGCCGCCCCGGCTAACACCGTCGAATATATCTCGGTGACCCTGAACGGGAATGGCAACGACGTCCAATCTCTGACGTTTCCCTCGGATGGGTTTTATATCGTCAAAACCACGATGCACGCTGACGGGTACAACTCGGTGATCATGAAGAGTGCCGGGGGGGACTACGAGGCGCTCCTTGCAAACGATGTCGGGGCGTTCGACAGCAAGAAATCGACAAAGATATCAGCAGGGAAACATTTCTTTGAAGTGACCTCATCAGGCTCTTGGTCGATTGAAATATCAAAGGCTTGATCTTCCAACCGTTTTTTAGAAAAGTGCGAGGGATGGGAGATTACGGTTGACAATGCCTGAACATCAAGGAGTAAAACATTATGCCCATGAGAACTGATCCATCAGGAAATTATCCAATTTTTTACACTGAAGAGATTAAAAAATTGGAGAAGGAAAGACCCTCTCTCACTATAGGAGAGGCAGGAAAAGAAGCGGATGAAGTCGCAAAGGTTAGAGATGCAGCGATTTATACGCAAGATATCGGCTTTTACTGGGTTTTATTAGTGGGGTTGGTCTCTATTGTTGTGATTGTCGTTTTAGGCAGCATCGGGCTTATCGCAATGGGAAAAGAACCAAGTGACGGTATCATAGCCATCGGCTCCGGAGCCGTCGGGGCATTGATCGGATTGTTTTCAAGTAAATAATGAAAACGACGAGAGAAAAGTGCGAGGGATGGGATTCGAACCCAAGAACTCCTTCGAGACCAACCCCTGAAGCTGGCGCCGTTGACCGGGCTTGGCTACCCTCGCTTTTGTTTACCTTTTACGCGCGAAAATCCTACCAGATGCCATGATCCGTCATGAGACCCTGAACCTTACGCAATGACATGGCGTAATATATACCCTCCCGCGCATACTCAGGAACCATGTCTGATGAGTATCTGAAACGGTTGCCACAACTGGACCCGGTCAACCGCAAGACGATAATTGGGTATGTCCGGAAGCAGGAGCTCAAGCAGCTGCAGCCAAGTAGCATCCAGGACAAGACCTGGCGGGTGTATTACCTGCTGAAGTTCCTGAACTGGAAAGACGCCCGGGAGATAACCAAGGCAGACCTCGAAGACTACATCATCCACCGCAGGAAGACCGTAGCTCCCCGCACGCTCCAGGGCGATATGATCGAGCTCCGGATCTTCTTCCGGTTCCTGGACCCTGCAAAAGAAAAAGAGTTTTTCCCGGCTGATGAACGGATGGAGAAACCGAAGACCGAATACCCGGACCCGCTCTCCCGCGAGGAGGTCCAGCGGCTGGTCGATGCCTGCGACACGGTCCGCGACAAGGCCCTTGTCAAGTTCCTCTGGGATACCGGGGCAAGGCTCGACGAAGCCCTGTCTCTCAACATCGGAACCGTGAAGTTCGACCAGTATGGCGGCAGCGTGAAAGTCGGCGGCAAGACCGGTGAGCGTGAACTGTGGCTGGTTGACTGCGTCCCGGAACTCCAGGCATGGATCAACGCCCACCCTATGAAGGCGGATCCCGAAGCTCCGCTGTTCATCACGTACTCGAGGTACGGGTTCGGGGCCCGCCGGCTGAACGAGCGGACCGTCCAGAATCTCTGCAAGGTCCTGCAGCGCAATGCCAGAGTGAGCACACGGGTCCACCCTCATGCGTTCCGGCATGCCAGGGCAACCGATCGGGCCCGTGAAGGATTCACCGAGATGGAGCTCCGGATCATGTTCGGGTGGTCGAAGTCCAGCAACATGCCGGCAACCTACATCCACTTGTCAGGGGCCGATGTCAAGAAGAAGATCCTGCAGAAAGCCGGCCTCCAGGAACAGGAGCAGGCGCCCGGGGGACGACCGCTGGACCCAGTGAAGTGCCCAAGGTGCGGGATGCTGAACGAGCGGGGGTTCTGGACCTGTGCCCGTTGCAATACCCCACTCTCCCCGGACGCCATGCGGTACCTTTCCATCGGCCGTGAGATCCTGGAGGACCCGGACCTGATGATCCAGTACGCCCGGAGGAAAAAGAAAGCCGGCAAGACCTGAAAGGGGCTCCCCCCTTGCAATCTCCCGGACGCTCCCCAACCGCAGCCGCACGGCTGCCGCCATGGTATCGATCGTGCCTGATGGCACCATCTCCCTGACGGCAAGCAGCGCCCGCAGGTGGTCCGCTGCCGTCCCCTTCGGGCACGCGGGAGATATGCAGGTGCCCGCCACCCATCCGCCCCTCTCGCACTGCTTCGCAGCGCGATTCACCCCGCCCCGGGGATGGAGATAACCTGCGGGTTAGATCAACCAACCCCACAGTTGTACGTCGAATGGAAACAGAAAACATATGAACAATTCTGTTCCACCAACACTTTCACAGCACGCAGGTGCACCACTATAAGACGCGGTGTAATAATAAGAGTTATTTAAGGGGAAGAAGGGATCAGCACGGATGAAAAATGGGTCGATTCATTCAGAAGGGTATTATCACGTCAGGAGTTTGCAACACAGATTATTTCCGGCCACCTTCAGTCTCATGAAAAATGCGGATTGCCTCGGCAACAATCTGCGGCCTCTCCCGTAGAATCTTCGCCATGCGATCCTCATCGGACAGGGGATTGGTCTCCCTCTCGATAAAGTCCGAGACGGCCTCATGGAGAAGATTGGAGCGGTCAACCTTCCCCCACCTCTTAATCGAGATCTCATCCAGGGCCTCGACCATCTTGATCGGTGCATTGAACCCGATCATCTTGGTCCCTTCAGATCGAACTAATGCCATTTAATCCGGTTATATGGTTCTCTCAAGAGTATATATACCTCACCGCCGTTAAATGATTTAATACCGTTGAATACGGTTGAATACTTTTATATACTCCGAGCGTGTATTATTCAATGCCATTCAATGGAGTTGAAACACATGCCGAAACTGGATTATCTGGGGGCCAACGTCCCCCTCGTGTTGAAAGACGAACTCGCCCTCCTCTATGAGCGCGGATATACTCCAACCGAGATCGTCAAGGAGGGAATCCGCTGCTGCTCCGACAAAGAGGGCGTGATGGTGCGCCGCCGCGAGACTGCGCACGCCCGGACGATAGGGGACCTCGCACATGGCTAAGAAAGGATCAGGTGCAGGGAAAATCGTGGCCGGTGTTGTGAATCCCCCGCTCTTGGATAAGGTGGACAAACTCCACGAGCTCGGATTCACCGACACGGAGATCGTGCGGCAGGGTATCCGTCTCCTGGCAAAAAAGGAAGGCATCCCGGCATGACCTCCGCAATCCAAATGCCCCGCCAGATCGTGGACCAGCTCCGCGCCGAACGTGGCGGGATTGTTGACTTCGCGGTCGAGATCGGCCGTATAGTAATCGTTGACCAAGGAAAGGTGGATGATGACAACAACAGCAAAAAGTGAAAACATTGGCAGCAGTGTCCCAGCCGTCCAAAGCACGGGAACGCAGACTGCCGATAACTATTCTGAATCGCAATTTGAAAAACCTTGCCCGCACCGGTACTGCGGGTGCATCTCGCAGAACGGGTATATGTGCCTGCACAGAGGACCTTGCGACCCCTGCGATGAGAACGGCCGGAGGTTCACGGTCTCTTACATCGTAGTGGATGGCCAGCGGCTCATGTGCCGGGACTTCGGCAAAAAGAAAACCCTCGTTTTAGGCGTCCCGAATCAGATCATCGATGCCGACGCCGCGATCGCCAACACCCCCTTCGCGGATGCAAAGCCGTTCGACCCTGCGCAGTTCGTGAACGACCGGGTGGCCTCATGAACCAGCACTTACCGCACCAGCGGCCCCGGGTGACCGAGGAGCCAGTCACTCCGCAGCGGGTCCAGCGGGCAGCCCGAAACTTCGGGAAGGCGGTCCGCGAGCTCAACGCCAGCACCCGGTATGTGCATGACCAGATCCGGGAGCACATGGGGGTTCCGGAATGAAGTGCACCATCATCGTGGCGGACGAGGGGGCGATCACCGCGTTCCTCGGCACCAACCCCAAGATCCTCAGCAAACACGTTATCCCTGCAACGAACAACGGAGGAGATCCATGCGTCCTGTTCTTCTACGACACCCCTGAAGACGACCAGCTCGCACGGGACCGGGCCATCATTGAGCAGGACGCCCAGATGGGCCGGCTTATTGACATTGCCCGGGAAGTCAGCCAGGACAAGAATTACACCGTCTTCAAGAACAACACGCAGAAGGAGATCTATCTCCTCACCCGGCACAACCTCCCCAAGAGCGACGCCGCAGCGGTCATCGAACTCCTCAAACCCGAGATGGCCTCGGTCCTTGGAGCGTGAGTGGGCATGGCATACAAACCATGCAACCGCTGCGGCCAGGACATCGGGTTTCGCAAGGAAGGCAACCGGACCCTCCCTGTCAACCCTGACGGCACACCCCACCACTGCAACCCCCAGCCGGCGACCCCCGCAGAGAAGGAAAACTCTACCATCGGCATCTACCAGGGCCTCGCGTTCAAGCGGATCAACATTGTCCGGAAGGACAAGAAGATCCTGTCGAGCGGCGTGACCCCGTCACTGCTCAACACCCTCGCGGCTCATGACTGCCCCATCAAGACCGGCATGAAAGTCAAGGTGATCTTTGCCAAGGACGGCAACGCTGACAAAATTGAGATCTGCCCTGACCAGCCGGCCCTGATCGAAGAACAACCCGCCGCAAAACCCGCAGTTGCAGAGCCGGAGCCGGCCACGGTGGCTCAACAGGAAACCCGCACGTCCCCTGATAGCATTGCCCCGGCGACGACCAAAGCCCCGCAGACATTCACCCCCGGGGATCTGTTCTCGCCCAAAGACCGGCTGATTGTTGCTCAGTGCCTCGTCAAGGCATACACGGACCTCTGGATGCAGACCCATACACCGGATACGATCACCTTCGCCGCAGCCCGGAACGAGATTCTGGGTGCGGTGGAGGCGGACCTTCCGCGGGTGATGAAAGCCGGGGTGCGATGATGCAGTTCATCCACATTGCCGACACCCATCTCGGCAGGGCATCGTTCCAGAAACTCGCGGAGGATGGCAGCAACCTCCGCGAAACCCTCATTTATGAAAACTTCCTGGCCGCGATCGAGCGGATTTGCGACGAGCAGCCGGAAGCCCTGGTCCATGCCGGGGATCTGTTCGACACCGTGAAACCGAAGACCAAGGCCCTGCTCGTAGCCATGCAGGCCCTGGACATGCTCAAGGAAGCGGGGATCCCCTTCATCGCGGTGGCGGGAAACCACAGCATGCAGAAGAACGCCTACACTGCCAGCGCCTTCGAGATCCTGAGGAAGGCCCACCCGGAGGCCCACTTCGCTCACTCGTTCAAGTACGAGGATGTCCGTATAGGGGACACGCGTTTCCACCTGATCCCGAACATGCTCAAGCCGGCGGATTACCTGAAAGCAGCATTTGACGCCGCCTGCTATAATCGGGAGAACCAGTATTGCGACAAATGCAACCACGTCCTGGTTACGCATGGCCTCGCCAGCACGATCCGGGACAGGCGCCTCGCAACCTGTGCCGAGTTCGAGCTCACGCCCGATATCCTACTCGACAGCTACGATTACATCGCCCTCGGGCATTACCACGGTCAGATGCAGATCGCCCCGAACGCTTGGTATTCAGGCAGCATCGAGCACCTGACCTACGGCGAGATCAAGGACAAGAAGGGAGCGTTGGAGGTCTCGATCGAAGACGGCATCACCCACGTCTCGCACCTCTCCCTGGTCCGGTCCCCCATGAAGGACCTCGGCACTATCAATTGCGACGGTATCGTGATAGATGACATCATCGACGCCATTGCGGCCAAAGTCGGCCTTATTGATGGAGTCGGCGACCAGATGTTCCAGATCACCCTGGACTTTGGGAGCAGCCCCGTCGCGGCCCTCCCGGCCGATGCCCTGAAAGATATCCGTGAGAGCATCCTCGACCTCAAGATCAGGGTCCGCAGCCAGGAGACTGACCGCCAGCAGATCCAACAGCAGGACCTGCACGCGATTGATTACGTCAAGGAGTTCGGCACGTTCCTGCAGGGCCGGCAGCTCACCGATGCACAGCGGGCCGCCGTGGAGAAACGCGGCACCGAGACTCTCAAAACCGTGATGGCAGACCACACCGAGGTGTCGGAATGATCGTCAATCGGTTACAGATGGATAATTTCAAGCGGTTCGGTTTTGCCTCGATCGACTTTGCAGATGGGATCACCGGTATAGTCGGGAGCAACGGCGTCGGGAAATCCTCGATTGTTGAAGCGATCTTCTTTGCCCTGTTCGGGGTGTCGGACCGGTCACTTCCATCAGACTATATCGTGTCATCATTTGCGGAAAGCCCCTGCACGGTAAAACTCAATTTCACCGTAGGCCCCTCCCAATATCTCATCAGCAGGACGTTCCGGAAGGGCAAAACTGTCCAGCACGACGCAGTTCTGTATAATGGCGACGGGGGGGAAGTCCGTGCCTCCGGGGTCTCCCAGGTAGATGCCGAGGTCCGCAGGATTCTGGGTATGGGACCAGCGGACTTCAGGAACACGGTCTACGCAGCTCAAAAAGATTTGATGACCCTCCTGGACCTCACGCCCGGCAAGCGGCGGGAATGGTTCCTGCGGGCCCTGGGGATTGACTACCTCAATACCGGCAGCCAGAAGCTGCTCAAGGAACAGGCAGACGCGAAAGAGAAAGAGGCGAGCCTGCTGCAGGGAGAACTTGCGGCATTGAGTCGGCAGGACCCGGCCGAGCTGGACCAGACCCGCAAGGACCTGGTCGCGCTTGGAGAGAAGATCTTCAGCCTGAAGACGCAGGAAGCAGACCTCCTCAAGGCCAACAAGACCAAGACCGATGAACTGGCAGACCACCAGCTCAAAGAAGTCCGGCTCGGGAAACTCATCGACCAGGACGCATATCTCCGAAACGAGATCGGGATCCTGAACGGAAGGGCGGAATCCCTGGCCGTGCAGCTGGCGTCGATCACGATTGACGAAGCCCTGCTGCAGGAGCTGGAAGAGACCGTCAAGGAGATCCCGCAGGCCCGCGAGGACATCGAAGCGTACCGGACCAAGAAGGCCGAGGTTGACCGGATAGCCGTCGAGCAGATCGCATACGGCAAGATCGAGACCCTGAACGCGGAACGGAGGGACAAACTCGACACCCAGCTGGCCGGCCTCGTCCAGGCAGAGCAGGACCTGGATGAACTCCAGGCAGCCGTCCGGAAAGAACTGGGGTTCGATGAGGATGCCCATTTCGACACCATGATCGCCGAGTTCCAGCAGAGTGTCACCGAGCGGGTCACCACCCTCAACACCCGCATCACGGCAAACGAAGAGGCCCGTGAGAAGATCAAGACGAACCTCGAAACCGTCCGGAGAGCCGGACCCGAAGGAACGTGCCCGATCTGTTTCCAGCGGCTCGGCAACCATTTCGCAGACGTTGAACGGGAATACCTCGCAAGGATTGACGATGCAATCGCCGAACATGGAGAGATGGACCAGGCCCTTGATGCAGCCCTCCAGGACACCCACAAGATCCCGGACCTGAAACCCACCCTGGATATGATCCGCCAGCTGAGGATATCGCTGGGATACCGCGAGCTCCTGGAGAAGGAACGGGAGGAATCGAAGACAAACGGCATCGAGGCGTCCAGGAAGATAATCGCCCTCATCGAGGAATTCAACGCGGTCGGGTACAAAGAAGAGGACCACCTCGCATGCAAGCAGCGCCTTGTCGAGCTGGAAACCGCACAGAAGAAACACACCGACCTGATGAAACAGGACGCGATGCGGGTAGGTCTGAAAGCCCAGATTGCCGAGCTCAACAGCCAGGTCACGACCAAGAGCGTGGCACTCGCGGAGGTCAAGACCGCGATGGACACCAATCCGCTGGACCTGTCCGCAGGCCCCCGGCTCAAACACGAAGTTGAGAAACTCGCCATCACGCTCAAGACCATCAGCCAGGACCTTGCCACCTCCATCGAGCGGGAACGGTCCCTGACCCAGAAAGTCAAGGACCTTGAACTCGCAGCGGCCCGTGTTGGGACCGTCCAGGCTCAGCTGGCAGCACTCCGGGAGGAGATCGAGATCCTGAAACTCACCCGGGCCGCGATCGCCGATTACGTGGTGTATGTCATGCAGGTGGTCCGGGCCCGGCTCGAGTCCGAAGTCTCGAGTATCATCAGCGAGATCACGGGCGGGAAGTATGACCAGGTCCTGATCGATGAGGACTTCAACCTCCTCGTGCGGGAGAACGACAAGGAATACACCGTCGATAGATTCAGCGGGGGCGAGCAGGACGACATTGCCGTGGCGCTCCGCATTGCCTTGAGCCGGTACCTTGCGGAGCTGCACCACGTCCATGAGAGCACGCTCCTGATCTTTGACGAGATCTTCGGAAGCCAGGATGAGGAACGCAGGGCCAATCTCCTGACGGCGTTACGCTCCCAGGAATCCCGATTCCCGCAGATCCTCCTGATCAGCCACATCGCGGAGATCCAGGGAGAGTTCGAGAACACGCTGCTGGTCCAAGGCAACGGACCGGTCAGTACTGTGAAGGCGGGGGTGTGAGCATGGAACAGAACCAACCCCCTCTCGAAGTTGCCGTGGGCAGCCTCATCGTCGCCGGCTATTACGAGCAGGGTGCATATCGCCCCGTGACCTTTGCACAATTCGTTCAGATTGTCCAGGAGAGCACGGGGGGCGATCTCCCGGCATACCTCCACCTGGAACCGGGATTCATCGGCATGATGGTCCTGACCGATATCCGGGGGATCGGGCCGTCCATTGCATTGCCAAAATTCGTCAGTTCGATGAGGCGGGTGGTCTGATGGCTCTAATCGGCCCGGGAACCACATATCCCGACGACGATGCACAGGAGGCAGCCAACGAGGCAGCCTGCATCCAGGCACGCAAAGACGCGAGTGTCCCAAACCCGGAAAACATCGACATTGACTGCGAAGAGGAATGCCCGATCCGGCTCACAAGCTGCCCGTTCGGCGTCCCGAAGAGGGGGTGAGTGATTGCTCCTCTTCAAACCTTATCACGTCTTCCCGATCGTCGCCCCGGCTCTCCCCATCTCTTACCCGGAGCAGGTCGATTCGAAGACGGAAACCCGAAGGTCCTGGGAGAAACCCCGGGCAAAGCCCGGCAGTTCGCATTTCTGCCGGCTCAAATTTGATCACAACTATTTTGCAAGGGTCGAGATCCTCGACGTTTACGAACAGCCCCTCGGTGAGATGACAGAAGTGGCTGCCAGGAACGAAGGCGGGTACACCCTCGCGGAGTATATCCGGATCTGGGAGATCATCGGAAAGAAACGATGGAATCCAATGGAGGAGGTCTGGGTTGTCGAGATGAAGTGCATCGAGGTCAACATCACCGTGGAGGATCTCGTGAGATACCGGAGCATGTACCGGGAACACATGCAGGCATTGAGGTGTGCAGCATGAAGATCAATATCTACATCGAAGACGCCACGCCGGAAGAGGCGCAGCGTGTGCTGATCGGGATGAGTTTTGCGGAGAATATCCTTGGCAAGATATCCCCCGCCATCAAACTCCAAAAGGCAGCCCCGGACGGTAAACCTGCCGACGGTTTACAGAGGGAGGCCGTCCCGGAAGGACCGGATGATCTGATGCTCGGTGCATGTCGGGACTGCGAAAATGGAAAGGGCGGTAAGAAATTCGATACCGGGATCTGTGACAAATGCAGCCCCCCCCTCAAGGAGGCGAAGACTGTGCCGGATAAGGAACCCCCCCAAGAAGGAAAGAAGGGGAAGACTCTGGAGAAGCCACCGGAGAAAACCGGGAGACGAAAAGGCAACAAGTACGGCATTCCCAACGAATTGAAAAAGACCGACAAGAAACTCTTCGATCGGCTCTGGCAGCGATGCAAATCTCACGGTCTCACCTACGAGGGGGCCCTGGCTCTCAAACCGACCAAGAGAGGGAGGAAACCGAAGGCCGCGGACACCTCCAAGCAATTGCGTGAAGCAATTGATTCAAGCAATGAATGGACCCTCGAAGAGGACGCAGCAATCCGCGAGTGTCCGAACGAGGACATGGCGCTCACCCATTTCCTGAACAGATTCCCCGAATCTGCCAGGACGGCCGTGGAGGTCTCCCAGAGATGGCAGGAGCTCAGGGGACTGGTAGATGAGATGGCGGAGGCAGAAGCGTGACCCTCCGGATCATCCAGACCGCGAACGGCCCGGTCGTCCCAATCGTAGACATCGCGGCCGGCATCGGATACACCCGCTCGGCCATATCGAAGATGCTCAAGAGGTATCCGGAAGCGTTCAATGGGTTGAGTGTCATTCAACCCGTTGAAACCGACAGTAGGGGCGTCCAGCACATGATCTGTCTCACCAGGGAAGGCGTCGATCAGCTGCTGATCCGGCTTGAGCCGGCATCCACAACAAAACCAGAGCTCAGGGAAAAAGTGCAGGCTCTCAAGGACCGGGCGTTCAGCAACCAACACCCGGCACCACTCCAGGCTGTCCCTGTCGCGGCAACCACCCCCCTCATCGACTCACTCAACCGGAATGCCGACATCGCGGACATCCTGGTGGACCGGTACAACTACCCGCCGGAAGTCGCCCGTTCTCTTGCCATGGCCGCCGTGGTCGAGGAATGCGGAGGTCCCGCTCTGATCTTCAAAGGCCCTGCGATGTTATCGGCACCGAAAGCCGAGGAGACTGTTCCTGCCCTGCCTCTCATGAGCTGCAGCCAGTGCATCATGAGCGAGGCAGACCCCGATTTTGAGAAGTACTTCTCGCTGCGAAAAGTCGCCGAATATACCGGACTGCAGGAAGACCGTGTCAGGAACATCCTGGAGAAGACCGGCCTGTTGCATTGGGAGCACGGCATCTGGCACCTCACCCAGGTCGGTAAACAGTTCGGCAAGGTCTTCACTACCTACCCGCTGGCTCCGCACCGGATGACAGAGAAGAAGATGATCCGGTGGTCTCCCGCGGCAATTGAACGGGTGAAAGCATACGTCTCTGCCGGTCAGTCCCAGCTGGTAGAATCAACGAGCGGGTGATCCCGATGGGCTACTACATTAATCGCCTGTTGATCTCGATCGGCTGGAAAATCTGTCCGATCTGCGGGTCAGACAAAATCACCGAACGGGGATTCACCGGATATAACCGCCGGTATGAATGCGGCAACTGTGGGGCTGTCACCCGGTTCTGGTGGTGACCATGGCACACAAGTCATGGAAAGCGGCACAACGCCGCAAAGAACCCGCAGTAGTTGTGCCGATGGACCCGAAGCCGGTGATGGACCGGTCCATGCTCGGCAGTATGTTCCAGCGCAGGACACAAGCCGAGATCTACGAGGACCTGAAGCGGAGACACCGGGGGGACGTGCCAGCACACGAATGCTGGGACCATCTCGCAGACCGCAGGGAAGCGACCATCTCAACCAGCGGAGCGGGGCTAATTGCTCGGGGATGATAAAGGATGTCGGAAATGAAAACTTCATCAGAGCTTGCCCTGGAACTTGGCTATTCCGATCGCCATATGAGAAGGATCCTGAGGAGAACATCTGCCAAGTCAGTGAGAGAGGGCCGCAGGGTCATGTATTCGTACGCAATTACTGATAATACCTGTAAAGAGTGCGAGTCCCTCTCGGAAACGTCCTTTGTCGAGAGGGATTTTGAGGATCGGATCTGCTCAATATTGGATTCCGAGGAGATCATCTACGAGCGACAAAAACGTGTCGAGAATGGGATTATCGATCTCTTCGTATATGGGCAACCGCCAAAAATCATCGAAGTGAAGCGGTTTAATACTGCCCCCTATCTGGTGCAGGCTATCGTCCAGCTCAGATTTTATGGAGCATGTTTTAGAAAATCACAGCTTTTTATCGCAGTTCCAGGGGGAGTCCCTGAAAAATTCCAACCTATCCTAAAATCATTCAACATCGGGGAAATCAGGATAGGATCCCCCCCTGAAGAAGGAAAAGCCCGTTTACTTGAATTTAACTCGGTGGTTACCAATGGTTCGGCACTTCCGCTACGATAACGGGGAGAGGCATGTTCGAGGATGATGTCATGAAACTACTTCAGGAAAAAGGCCCGATGTCGAGGGCTGATATAGCAGCGGCCTTGGGATACTCACAGAGGCATCTCCAGAGGATCCTACCGTTGATCCCAGGCATCAACGCTGCAAAGCAGGGCAGGAAGATCGTCTATTCTGTGGCGGCGGCTGCAGCAACCACAACATCATCATCTATTACTACTCCGAAACCGGACACAAGTGTCCAGGAAGAGCTGGAACCTAGACAAATGTCTACTTTTGACCCGAAGCTAGACATTTTACCTAGACAAGTTGGACATCCGAAAAAGGGAAACTCGAAGAATCTGTACCGGAATCGAAGAAGAGACGCAGGTGGGGCTGGTCACCCCCACAAAACGCTGCGCAGCGGCCCCGAATTCGGCCCCTACCGGCGGGACGACCGCACGGGCCTGTACCCGCACGAGCTGGCCCATTACGAGATCGACATGGTCCAGTTCGTATTGATTGACCGGACCTTCCGGGACATCCTGCTCCGCAGATCAAAGGAAGAGACGAGCTGGCAGGTCTGGGAGAACCGGGGTCTCACCTGGATCCGGGTCGAGAGCCGCCATCTCACGCTCCAGGTCGGGAAAAGCACCGTCACATTCTACAGCGACGACCCGGGGGACATGAGCGGCATCGCTTCATGGGCCCGGGAAACCTTCGCCGGGTATGACGCTATTGAATCCCTGGTGTCCCGCATCAGGTACCCGCAGAGCCTGTC
>JBFYKS010000205.1:0-6554 GCA_041305785.1 Methanoregula sp.
CGTCAGCATACGCAATCCCGGTTATGAACCGGGCAGAACGATCCTCAACACCCTCCATCAGTCTCAGGATGCCGCCATTGCCTATCGCGTTGAGGACATACGCTGCATAGGGGCCGGGAAACCCCTTGAGCGCATCGATAAAAAATCCTGTGTCGTCGACGATAAGCGGCGTGTTCAGCATCCCATAAGCGTACCGTGCTTTTTCGCGTGCGATCTCGCCGACATCGTCAGACCGGTGTTCAGGCACATCCAGTGCGACATGGGCGACCTCCAGCCTGCCTCCGAAGTAAGCAGCAACTTCGGCTGCCTTGTTGGCATTGCTCGTGACCATCGTGAGTTTCAATGATATCTCCCCCTCATAACGATCTCATGCTCCCGCAAAACGACCTCTCCTGCACCAAGAAAGCTCTCGGCATAGCCTTCGTTAAATGCAGTTTTAAGGGAATCCGCCCGGCCGGGTGCCGTGCTCTCCAGCGTCTGGTAAAGGACATGAATGTCCACACCGCGCTGCTCGATCTCCTGCGTAGCCTGCGCTAATCCGAAGTCGATCAGCACGCACTTACGGTCCCCCTCCCGCACGATCAGGTTGCTGGTCGTGAGATCTCCATGCATAATTCCTGCTGCATGGAGTTTCCCGACCATTCGCCCCGCTTCCTTCAGGTTCTCTTCGGAAAGGTCACGCGCCAGGAGGATTCCCTGGACGTTCTCCATGACGATGGTATTTGTTGTGATATCCTGAATAACCGGTGTCGGAACGCCGGCTCTTCGGGCGGTATGAATAAGGCGGGCTTCAGCCCGGGTCCGTTCCGCGATCAGCCGCTGGTCAAGAGCCGGCACGCGGTATCGCTTGGATACCCGGCATTTCTCTGCCACTCCGTCCCTGAACGTGACAACCGCTTCCGCACCCTGCCGATTGGTTCCTGTGGCGGCACGCGCAGCCTGCCCGGCTGAGGTCGTCTCATGCTTCCAGGTCACTTCAACTTCATCGGAACGGAACGAGGGGTTCACCTGTGAGGACTCAACCAGGAGCGAGACCCCGCTCTCGAGCATCAGTTTGCCGGTATAGGCGATCATCGCACCATTGTCGCCAAGATATTTTTGTTCAGGGACGTAGAATGCCGCACCCCGGTCCTCGCACATGGTCCGAAGCATCTCCTGAAGGCGCCGGTTCGCCCCGACGCCCCCGACAAGCAGAACCTCGTTCTTCCCGGCAAGGGACATCGCCCGTTCGGTCACCTCAACACACATGGCAAACGCGGTCTCCTGCAGGCTGAAGCAGACATCGGGCAGGGAAGCCTTGTGGTCCTTGGCCGCTGACATGAGGCCGGAGAAGGCGAGGTCCATACCTTTGACCGTATAGGGCAGTTCGACATATGACCCCGTCTTTGCCTGGGCCTCGATATGAGGTCCTCCGGGATGCGGGAAGTTCTTTGCCCGGGCAAACTTGTCGAGGGCATTTCCGATCCCGACATCCAGCGTCTCGCCAAAGATCCGGTAGCGCCCGTTAAGGTAACCGATCACCTGCGTGTTTGCCCCGCTTGCATAGAGGACGATTGGATCTTTGCAGCCGGTTGCAAAACATCCGATCTCCACATGGGCCACACAGTGGTTGACCCCGACGAGTGGCACATTCAGGGCAAGCGCAAGAGAACGTGCGGCCGTTGCTACCGTCCGAAGGCATGGTCCGAGACCCGGCCCCTGCGAAAACGCGATGCCGGTGATCTTATCCGGCTCCCTGAGAACAGAGCCAAGGAGTTCACCCATTACCGAAGCGTGATGCTGGGCTGCTTCACGCGGGTGTATCCCCCCCTGCGCGGGGCTGTACGGGCGGGAAGCAAGGGTGACCAGATCCGTATCAAAAAGAGCGGCACTGAGGTTCCATGCGGTTCCCTCAATCCCAAGTATCTGCCCAAAATCAGGCATTGGATCTTATTTTCTGAATTCAGTATATCCGCACTTACCGCAGGTTATCCGGTCCTTGTGGTCAGCCATCATGACCCCGGGTCCGCAGCGCGGGCAGTATTTCTTTGCGGTGGTGACCGTTGCACCCTCGACCTTGAAGTATGCTCCCCTCTTGGTTGCCTTGGAGGCTGCTGCTTTCTTTGCTGCCATGGTTATGCCTCTTCCTTCTTCTTTGGCTGTCCGCGCGCTGCAAGGTGCGGGCGCTCGGTCTGGTTCCGGCTCTCTTCAGAATCGTAGATTCTCGCGGAGCCGGTTATCTCGGTCTTGCCAAAACTGCTGTGCAGGGTGTCAAGGGTAACCTGGTGCTCTTTTACATTCAGGAGAGCGCAGAGTTTGCCGATGATCTGCATGCGGGAGGGGGTTGCACCGTCGTATTTGAGGTTAAACTGAACCTCTCTTCTGGATAAAAGTTCATTTCTTTTATCGCTGGTGATCTCAAAGTCCATCGATATCCTGTAATTATTGGGAACCTGTTTATTTAAACTATGACCCTCAGGGAAAGGCAGGCTCTGCCGGAAAACAAGGTGCTCTAAAAAAAACCTGACCTGCCTGTTCCTTCAGTCACCTGCAGCCTGGACAAACCGGCTCAGGTATTCCCGGGCCGTCTGGCGTGCATCTGGTGTAACCGTGCGGAGGACCACACCTTCGTGCGGCTGGCCGTAGAGAACAACAGAACCAAGCGGTGCCGCGATCACCATGGGAATAACTGCAAGGTCCTCCTCCCCGTCAACCAGAATTGTCATGGGTGGATGGGCGAGTGCTGTGTCCAATGCATGGATCAGGTCATCGGTCAGGCACCCGGCCGGGTTTTTGACCCGTATGCAGTTCCGGGTCAGGTCCGGCATCTTTTTGCACGGGGAGCGCATGGTATGGCCATCAATGATGGCAACCGCGGGGGTGATCCCGTTCTTCTGGAGATTATGGGTGACCACATCCCCTACCGTATACACTCCTCCCTCCTTCAGGTGGGGAAGTACCTCATCGATAGAATGATATAATGTCCCGAAGGGGTCCTTGAAGAGCCGGCGCTGCTCTTCGGGAAGTATGAGCATTCAGCGAACCTTCAGTGCGTACCGGCCCGGAAGCTTGATGTTCATCCTTTTTGCAACATCGGAGTTCTCGGGGTCGATGATGACAAGGTAACCGGACCAGTCCTCGCTTAAGTTCGTTGTGCCGCAGATAACGCAGTTCTCGCCGTCAACCACCCGGTGGCAGTCGCGGCAGACCTTGCCCTGTTTCTTCTTATTCGCCGGAGGCATGCTCCTTCCTCTTGCCTTTTGCCTTCTCCGGGCCCTTCTCCTTCACTACACCCGCGGACTGTCCGTCCTTCTCTTTCTCCTTTGCGATCTCCTCTTCGAGCCAGAGTGCAGTGCCAAGACCTGCCTGCCGCATGGTGAGCCCGATCTTGCTGTCGCGGGGCTCGCGTTCGTTGAGCGAGAGCGTCACCACGCGGACGCGGACAACGTCGCCTACGCCGATATACCGTTTCGATTCCTGGCAGATGAGCCGGGCGTTCTTCTCGTCGTAGTTGATGTACTCGTCCGAGATCTGGCTGACATGCAGCATCGCATCGATGGGCCCGAGGCTGATAAATGCCCCGAAACTGGTGGTCTCTACAACGATCCCCTCGATCACTTCCTGGAGGGCGAGCCGGAGGACCATTGCCTCGAACTTAACGTCGTAATATACGCCGCCGTCTCCGGGGACAAGTTCTCCTTCCCCGACATCGAGCACTCTTGTCACGCAGATGAAGATGCCGATCTCTTTGTCGATGCTCCCTTCAAGCTGCTCCTGCAGGACTTCCAATATGACTTTTTCGAGTTTTTCACCAAGGCGCTGGGGGGGAACCCGGACCTTGTCTTCAAGCAGTAATTTATGATACATACTTACCTCCGCAATATCTCCAGTTTCTTCTGTTTCCGTAATGAAATTACGCCAATGCCGCGCGTAAACAGCGCTTCCCGCACCCGCCGGTCGTTCGTGACGACAAGGCAGGAATTCTTTGCTGCATACTCGATCACCTGTGCATCAACGGATGTTGATTCCAGATCCCCGCTCTCGATGATCGTGCACTTATCCCCGAGGGACAATCCCCACCGGGCTGCCGCACCGTCACGGCCTTTTGCCCGCGACAATCCGGCAAGTTCCTGCAGGATACCAGAGAGCACCACCGGCTCATATGAGCCGAGGAGCATCCGGAGCTCGTCGAAGAGATCGATCTGGAACTGTGATGGCATCATCAGGGCGTTGGCGTCCAGCAGGACCTTCACTCGCCCAGTACACCCATCCCGATTAACCGCCAGCGTGCTCCCACCTGCCGGCTCATCGCGATCCGTGATCCGACTTCCGCACACACGGGTCGCTTCAGAGCAATTTCCACATAGTCTTTCTTCGTGTTGGTCACGACACCGACCGTCACTGCAGTACCCACCGAGAGCATCAGGGGTTCGGAGTGTTTCAGCGGCTCGATGATGAGTTCGCTGGTGGCTCCGACAACGCGTTCCATGAGGGTGACGCTGCACCGGATCTTCTCCCAGACCGGGGGAAGTTTTCCCTCGTGGCCGAGTACCTGGCCGGCAAGCGCGTCGCTCTTGGTCAGGGCGGGATCGAGTTTTGTACCCACACCGAGAAGTCCCCCCGGTGTTGCTGCATCAACGATCTTTGAGCCGGCATTGATTGTGGTGATGGTTGTGGTGATGGGGATCCACTTGATCCTGTTCTCTACCTGGGTCTGTCTTCCCGGGCGGATCTCTACTTTATCATCTGCGCGGAGGATGCCCCGAATAAGAGACCCTCCAACGACACCGCCTTTCACGTCCTTCCAGTTACACCCGGGTTTGTTCACGTCGAACGACCGTGCAATCAGCATGACCGGTTCGGCATCGGGATCCCGTTCCGGTTCAGGAATTACCTGGTCCAGTGCCTGAACGAGCGCCCCGAGATTGATCCCTTTCTGCGATGAGATTGGGATTATCGGTGCATTTTCTGCGATAGTGCCCTTGACAAATGCCTTGATCTCGCGGTAATTGTCCATGGCCTCTTTCTGGCTGACCACATCGATCTTGCTCTGGACAATGACGATCTTTTTTATTCCGACAAGTTCGAGTGCCATCAGGTGCTCTTTGGTCTGCGGCTGCGGGCATTTCTCGCTTGCTGCAATGACCAGCATTGCCCCATCCATCAGGGCAGATCCGGAGAGCATGGTTGCCATCAGGGTTTCGTGCCCCGGGGCGTCAACAAATGATATCGAACGGAATGGGGTTCCTGTACCCCCACAGACCGGGCATTCGGCACTGGTTGAGAATGCCTCTGAGCCCTCGCACCTCTCGCACCGGTAGAAGATGGCATCAGCATACCCGAGCCTGATGGAGATGCCGCGCTTGACCTCCTCACTGTGCCGGTCGGTCCATGCCCCGGTGAGCGCATTGACGAGCGTTGTCTTGCCATGGTCGACATGGCCGACAACCCCGATATTGACACCGGGTACTGTTACATCATGCAAATTAAATCGAACTCCCTTACTCTATTTATAACGGTCATACTTATACATACCCAGTAACGACGGACACCGGCGGAGAAATTTGATTGTCTCTACCACGCCCGGACTCCTAATTTTTTTCAGACTTTCAATTACCGGTGGGGTTCGGAATGGAAACCAAAATTTACCCTCCCCCCTCGCAGCTGTGGTCGATGCTTTTAAGAGTATCCTGGAATTCTAAGCCCGAAGCAAATTCCCGCTCCCTCGCTATGGCCTGTTTTTCATCCTCAACAACGATTGTTGCAGTCCTTTCTGCCCCGGTTGCCGGGATCAACTGGTCGATACGGTACAGGAGATTCGTGCTGTCCAGTTCAGCAAACGTATCGCCCCCGATCTGCTCGATGCGCAGGATTTTGCCGGTGGTCCCGGTTCTCGGGTACCGGGCACTCATTCCAAGTGCAATCTCTTCTGCTAACATAGCAGTGAATGAGGGCTATACCCTGATAAAAGCATTCTCATCACCTGGAATCCCCGAGATGAGAGAAGAAAAAAAGATAAGGTTGATCTCTCACTGGATTGTCAAACCCTGCATGACGGCAGATTCAGGCACATCAAACTGTTTTTTTGTGCCAACGATTTGGTACTTCCCGGTGGCCTTTACAGCATAGGGATTATCCGTCGTTGAATAGGGTACGATAAACTCACCATTGACGCTCTCCTGGCGGTAGGTGAATGTTCTGCCCGTGTTTGACATAACAGGTACTTCGATGATACCCTCACCTGTGATATGTGCCCCCCTGACATATTCAAAGGTCTTGACGTATTTGACGTCAACCTCAGGGGAATTGAATACATTTGTTGGTGATTCATGGACAAGACGGTAATGCCGGAAGGCGGGAACCGTATCAACGGGTGCGATTATTGAAGGACTTAAAACCGTGGCATGCGATCCCACGGAGGGGTTCAGGTTATATGCGTCTGCCCTCTGTTGTGCCGAAGTTGCGTTCATCTGGATAGCATTGGTCATGACCGGAAGTGACATACCGGTCACATCCGGGTTGGTATATTCGATGTAATAAACCATTGAAGGCTCGGTCATGGAGCCATCGAAATT
>JBFYKS010000206.1:0-6142 GCA_041305785.1 Methanoregula sp.
TCCTCGACATTTACCAGCGGATCGCTGCGGCTAAACTAATCCGGGAGCTTGCAACCGAGCGCCCGGTCATGATCGTGGAGCACGACCTTGCTATCCTCGATATGCTTGCCGATACCGTGCATGTCGGGTACGGCAAACCCTCGGTCTTTGGTATCATCACCCGGCCAAAAGGCGTACGGGTAGGCATAAACCAATACCTTGAAGGGTTCTTAAACGAGGAGAACGTCCGTTTCCGGGACACGCAGGTGGTCTTTGAGAAGCGGGCGCACGACAAGGGATCCGACCGGGAAGACTTATTCGTCATCCCCCCGATGACAAAACAATACGAATCCTTTGGTCTTACGGTTTCGGGCGGCACCATACGGGCAGGGGAAGTCCTCGGGATTGTGGGGGCAAACGGGATCGGGAAGAGCACGTTTGCCAAACTCCTGGCCGGTGCCGAGACGCCGACTTCAGGCTCAATGGAAACGACCCTGAAGATCTCCTACAAGCCCCAGTACATCAAGGCCGAGACCTCCGACAGCGTCGAGATGTACCTGCGTGGGTGCACAACAAAATTCGATTCGTCGATCTTCCAGCACGAGATCATCGAGGCGCTCGCGCTCCAGGCTATCCTCCAGTCCCCGGTTGACACCCTGAGCGGCGGGGAACTCCAGCGGGTGGCAATCGCCGGCTGCCTTGCACGGGATGCCGACCTCTACATTCTCGATGAGCCAAGCGCCCATCTCGATGTCGAGCAGCGGGTCAAGGTCACCCGGATGATCAAGCACCATGCGGAAGGAAAAGAGGTCGGGATCATGGTCATCGACCACGACATCTACTTAATCGACATGATCAGCGAACGGATCCTGGTCTTTGAAGGCGAACCCGGCGTGAGCGGCACGGCAACCGGCCCCTTCCCGATGCGGGATGGTATGAACCGGTTCTTACGGGAACTCGATGTCACGTTCCGGCGCGACCAGACCGGCCGGCCGCGGATCAACAAGCCGGAGTCATTCCTTGACCGGGAACAAAAAGGAATGGGCGAATTTTACTATTATGCGAAGGATGAAGCGTAACCTCCGCCCTGCTACCTTTTAATATTTTAACATGCCATTCTCCCTATATGCGGGAGGAGAAGCTTTCGGACGCGATCGTTTACGACAAGCTGCACCTGTTGCAAAGGGACTTTTCCGGCTATATCGAGCGCAATACCGTAAAAGTCGATGCAAACCTCCCGGTCTTCTACGGGTATGTCATCTCTGCTCTCGAGAACTCCTTCCCGAACCTCTCCGATGAAGCCCATGACGAGTTCGTAGACAGCATCACCTTCAAGGTGCTCGATACCAGTAAAAATATCGACGACTTCGATTTTGTCAAACGGGTGATGACCAATGCCATCCGTTTCAAGAAACGGAAGAATGCGGAAGTGGGTATCAACATCGTTGTCGGCTTGAAACTCCTCAAAGTCGGGGACTATGTCCATGCTCTCGAATACTTAAAAAAATATTCAAGACTTGATGCCAAACTTGGCACCGCGGTTGCCTTCTGCTACTATACCCTCTCCCTCCGGGAGTTCAAGAAAGACGATGAATCGATCAGGAACCACCGTCCCGGCGAGATGGAACTCCTTGCCCGGGAACTGATGATCACGCTTGCCCGGGTCAAACCGGGCGTTGGCCAGATCCGGCAGCTGGATATCGATGATCCGGCATTCCTTGAAAAGATCTTCTGGCAGATGATCTTAATCGGGCTTGAATGGTTCCCAAGCGAGAAGTGGTTTTTAGAAGTGGGATTAAAGAACGCTGCGATGACCAACGATTCGGTGATGCGAAAACGCCTCCTCGATATCGGATCGGAGCACTTCTACACCGACATGACCTTCCTGCGGGAGATGTACTACTACAAGCTGGAGAACCGTGACGCCGGGGGCGCTGCAGGGATTGTCAACCAGCTCATCAAGCAGTACCCTGACGAACTCGAACCGGTCTATCTCGGGCTCAAGCTCTCCCTCCTGACAACAAAGAAGATCACGTACCACAGTTTCCGGAAGCTGGCGCTCTCAAAAGGGATGCCGGCCCAGGTTATCGAGCTCTTCGATTTCTCGTTTGAACTCCTCAACCGCGAACCCAAGGAAGCGTTCAACCGCCTGGCCGATTTTGAGCGCGAATTTTCGGACCTGCAGTATTTTGCAACCGTGCTCCGGTACATTGCTGCGGATTTTGCCTCAACCGAAGAGGTCCGGGTCAGGCGGGCAAAGAAAGCATTGCTGGATGCAATTGAACAGTTCTGCCTTGTGGAGTTAAAAAAACGGTGAGGTTTTCCCGGGTTCTCTTTTTTTGCTCTGTAGAAACAGGCATGAACAATATCGGTTCACACCCGAATGATGAAAATCGGGAGTATTGGACAAAGGGATGCTCCCCGCCGCGAGGCGCCCCTCACGAGGAACGGCGGGGCAGATTACCGTATCAGGAATGCTACTCATTGAGGCCGCCGCGGGAGCGCCCCCGCGGGGGCGGCGGCAGGAATCCCAACCGGGGGTATGGGGGCATCAGCCCCCATCATTTTTTTATGTGATTTTCATTGGAAATCCTATCCCCCCCTTTTTGGATTCGATTGCGGTCGAGACCACGGGCGCTCGCCGCCTCATCGGGGCTTGCTCCGTGGAGCATATCCGTGGATGGGGACCCATGGGAAAATTTTTTGTCAGGAACGGGGGGGTTTAATGGGGGCACCTTTTTAAAATTCCTCATTAAGTGCGAAACATGATGATTTCCCACGAAAATGCCCTGAACCATTTTTTTTAAGACTTAAACGCTGATCAACCGATCTGCCCAGCGAGGGCCCGACGAGGCGCCCGAGCGACCCCCGAAGGGGGGGGATGCTCACAATGCTGGAGCCATTTTCATAATTCTGGTGTGTGAACACTCGTTCATGCTCGTTTCTCCAGAGCGGATATTTTTTTTTGAAATTGAGTCCGCCACACAGGAAGCCCCATGGGATAGGCGGCAGGTATCTTAACGGGGGTAAGGGGGCAGTCTGCCCCCATCATCACGTCTAAAATTTTTCCCAGAGCAGGTTTATCAAAACTCTTCGTTCATCAAAAAGCAATGCCCAGTTTTGCAAGAATGGCCTGGATTGCATGGATGATGGGGTCGAGAATCGGGGCAAGGCCCCCGGTATTGGATCCCGTATCCTCATCCGGGGTGACCGCAACCGTTTCAACCGGAAGAGGAGTGCCGGTTGGCACCGGAGAAATGGGGGCTTTGTCCGGTGCGCTGGTCTCTACCAGGAGTGGGCTTTCCTCTTCCGGATGTTCACGGTAATACCCGACATGACCTGCGGTTGAGAACCATACCCGGTTTTGTGAGTCCACCGTGACCGTCCGTACCACTTCCGAAGTGCCAATGCCTTCAAACCGGCTGATCCGGCGGTAAACCCCGTCATTTTTCCAGATATAGATGGCATCATCGGTTGCAAGGTAAATGGTGCCAAAGGGATCGGCCGAGAGATCGTTTATCTCGATTCTTGCCCGGGTCAGGTCACCGGTAGTCAGGACAGGGACAAATCCGGGACCCGGAGAATAGTGCACAACCGTGGTGTCATTGAAGAAATATACGCCACCCATGGGGTCCCGTTTTACATGGTTCATCTCTCCATAGGTTCCCCGTTTTGGCGCTATCTGTTCGAATAAGACGGGATCATACGGAGATTTGACGATCCAGAGCCCGTTGTCCGCCGTGGCAATCAGCAGGGAGTCACTGAGCGGGTCCATCACCATCTCCCGGACTTCATAAAATTCCGGCCCGTTTTTTGTCATCGGCTGGAACCAGGTCCAGGCACCGTTACGGAAGCGGTGGAGACCGGAGTTCCCGGTTGCAACCCACATATCATCGTGCCAGCGCTGGAGATCCCGGATCCGCAGATCCTTGAAGAGCTGCTGATCCCGGAGGGTCTGGTAATAAATTCCATTGTAAATCTGGATTCCCCCCGAATACCCAATCCAGAGATTTCTGTCATGGTCAAACTCAATGGCCGTGATATACTCATCCATGAGCCCTTCGGAGAAGTTGTCGCGGTTGATATGCCGGGTTGACCAGGTGCCATTGTACTGCGAGAGCCCAAACGAGGTGCCAAAGAGCACGCCCTCTCCATCAAGGGTATTGATCTGGTCAAGTACCTGGTCGGAATGGATCATGTTGGATGACGGGATGAAAAGGGTAATGGTGAAGGGGACGGGGTCCGAGTTTCCGTCCGGGTTTGAAAAAGTGGGATCAGATCCGTCCGGTTGAGCAGCAGCTGCAGGTGCCAGGAGAAGGAGGAGGATAAGGATGAGAAACAGGTTACAGTTCACCGGTGGTCCCGTCCGCCCGCCGTATGGTGATTTTGCCGGCATTTGCCGGGAAGAACGTGACCGATCGGCCGACCTTGCCCCCGACATCTTCCTTTTTCAAGGGGATACCCTCTTCTTTAAGAATAGCCCTGACCCGTTCTGCGTTCCGCTCACCGATATTGAGATTGGTGCCGAAGTATTCGAACATGCATGCGCCGCCAGCCATCTTTGCGATGAGCGATTTGGTCTTTGCGCCCTTGATGCCGAGCTCTTTTATGAGCAGGGGTATTGCAGTGTCCGCATATTTCCCGGGACGATCCTTTCTTCCGGCACTGTCCGGGAGCATGATATGAACCATGGCACCGATCTTTGAACTCTCATCGTAGAGCGTAAGACCGATGCAGGACCCAAGACCAATCGTCATCATGGGAAACGATCCTACCCGGTACTCGCCGATCCCTATCATCGCCGTTTGTTCATCGGGTTTGAGTGCGTCGGCCATAGGTTCCACAATCAGGTATCAGATACCTTTCATCATGTTTTCCATCAGTTCTACGATTCGGGCGAGAGTGGTATTCTCTGGCATCATGATGATGTCGCTGTCGATCTTATGCTCCTCGCAGACCAGTTCAGTTGAGAAGAGGAGCACCTCATCGATCTCCTCGCCCATCTGGGCAACCAGGGAAGACATGGCAGCATGGGCCATATCGATGGTGAGGGCAGGCGGGGACGGGAGCATGATGAAACCCAGCAGTTCAGCCGTAGCGTCAAGGAATGCCGAGACCATGATGTTGCCCACTTCTAAAAGTGCGCTCTCGTCCATCTCGTTCATGGGCCGGTTCATATCGGTCAGGCCGAGCATGGTGTTGGTGAGGCGGATGGCCGATTCGCGGGAGATGTAAAAGACGATATAGCCCCCGTGCGGGATCTCGCCTTGTAATTCAAACGCCACCATGGCGGCAGCTTCCTCGCCCATGTAGGACCCGAGTTCCGAGATATCAATGGCCTTGATGGCCGGCACGCTCATCTCGACAGCACTCCCCAGCATCTGGGAGAGCGTGGTCGCTGCATGTGCCGCCCCGATGTTCCCGAGTTCCTGGATCGCGTCTGCCTGAACAGTTGATAGTTTCATGGTTGTCTCCTAAACAATGGTGTTTACATCGAGAACCGGGACAACTTCCCCGTCCCCCAGGATGGTGATCCCGCTAACGCCCCGGGTGTTGCCGATGAGCTTGCTTAACGGTTTGACCACCACTTCCTGTTTGCCTTCAACAAGGTCTACCGGGATACAGCATTTGCGTTTCTCGTACTGGACCACGATTAAGATCTCGCAGACATCCGACAAGCCCACCATATCGTTGAGCCACATGAGCTGGAGCACCTCATCCCTCAGGAGGACCGCTTCGCCCTGCCCGATGAGATGGGTGGAATCACGCTTGAAATTTGCGACTTCGACGATACTGCTGATGGGAATGCCAAGACGCCGGCCATTGATCCTGACGATCATGACATCGACAATCGCCATCGTGGGGGGCAGGAGGAGCTCGAACCGGCTCCCCTTACCCGGCGTGGTCTCGACCCGGATGGTGCCTTTGAGCGACTCGATGGAGCGCTTGACAACATCGAGTCCTACCCCGCGACCACTGATGTCCGAGATCTTGTCAGCCGTGGAGAAGCCCGGCTGGAAGAGGAGATCTACTGCCTGTTCCGTGGTCAAAGTGTCGGCCACTTCCTGGGTAATCAATCCCCGTTCAACCGCTTTTGCTTTGACTTTACCAACATTGACACCCGCGCCGTCATCGATGAGCTCGATGATGACATTGTCCCGGT
>JBFYKS010000207.1:0-4981 GCA_041305785.1 Methanoregula sp.
AAAAAAATTGGTCTTATCGCAAGGCTTCTTCCGGAAACCCGCCCGATTTATCGCAGGGGGTTGTATCTCCCGTAATAATTGCAAATCGTTATATTTATTCCTCCAAAAAGCCTCCCCTACTGGTATGAAACAGTGTTTCTTCATTTGTTTTGGCCTTCTGGTCCTTGCTGTGCTGATCTCCGGCTGCACCAGTGAACCGGCGGCGGCCCCTGCAACTTCGACTCCTGCACCGGTCATCGAACAACCCACCGCAACCCCGGCTCCCTCCGATGCCCAGATCCTTCTTGCAACCTCATGGAAGCTCGGCTGGTTTGACGACACTAAGGGCATGTGGTCCAAAGTTGCCGAAGGCAGCACCATCACGGCAGACTTCTCAGCTGACGGAAAAGTACGCGGGTTCTCGGGATGCAGCGATTATGTCACGGATTACCAGCTCACCGAATCCCCGCATGTCTGGTTCCGCCGCCCTGCCGTATCCGCGAAGATCTGCCAGACCCCGACCGGGGTCATGAGCCAGGAGTCTGCGTACTTCACGGATCTTGAATGGTCAGAGACCTATGGGATAATCAACGGCCAGCTCCTCTTCTTCGACAAGAGCGGCAAGAAGATCCTCCAGTTCGATCCGGCTGCGTGAGCAGTCACGAACCGGACAGACTCTCCTTTTTTCATTTCATGCTATACCGTGAGCCACGTTCGGTGAGAACCGTTTTCGGTCTTTAAAAAACAGTATCATTAATAGTGAGCAGGGCGACATTAGTAGGAATCAGGGCTCGTGGTCTAGTCGGTTATGACGTCGCCCTTACACGGCGAAGATCGCCGGTTCGAATCCGGCCGGGCCCATCATCTTTTTCTGAGTTTTAAAAAAAGGGACTTCACGCCTCCTTACCTGCCTCAGGGTTTGCGGCAGACCGGGTTGACCGCAGAGCAACCGGAACCGTCCGCCAGCGCATCACTCAAATTAGCCCGAAGAACTGCGAGAGATAACGGAGAAAAAGAGAGGAGGTTGTTATCCGTTACCTCGATATCTCGGACAGGGTAATCGTGAACGTGAGATCCTTGTCCACAAGTTCGTGGTTCTCGTCGAGGGTGACGGTCGATTCGGTGACGTTGACAACCTTTATGTTAGCCACAGCCCCGTCCGATCTGCGAATCTGGTAATAGTTCCCCGGCACAAGATCGACATCCGAAGGGAGAAGGGACCGATCCATAACATGGACAAGGTCGTCCCGGTATGGGCCGTACGCCTTCTCAACAGGAACGGTAACCGTTTTTGTCGAACCGGGCGTCATGCCTATGACCGCCTCCTCCATCCCCTGGATGGCCCTGCCCTGCCCGATGACAAAGACCAGTGGATCTCTTCCGATATTGGAATCGAACTGCGTCCCGTCATCCAGCGTCCCCTTATAGAAGACCGCAACAGTGTCACCGGCCTTTGCACCGGACGGGTTGACAAAGACGAGGGCGATGATGCTCACGAGAATGAGTGCTGCAACAGCACCGCCAACGACCATCAGGATCCTGTTCTTCTCATCGTTTACCTTTTCCCTGCCCTTCTGCTTCTCGGATTTCTTCATCGGGACTCCTGATAGGCGTTGGAAGGGATGGTTTATACAGGTGCCGACAGGCGCGTGCGAAACGCATCCCTGCACCAGGTAACTACCACAATTGCACGGTATTTATACCACGAGCACGAAGGTACTGGTTGGTTACCATGGCTGATGAATTACGGGTCGCCGATGTCCAGGGAAAGAAAGTCCAGTGGGATCCGGCGCAAATGCGCAAAATTTCAGAGCATCCATGCTTCTCTGAAAAAGCCTGCCACACGTTTGGCAGGTGCCATCTTCCGGTTGCGCCCAAGTGTCCTATCCAGTGCAACTACTGCATCCGTGACTTCGACTGCGTCAACGAGAGTCGTCCCGGGGTCACGACCAAGGTGCTCAATCCTGAGGAAGCAATAGAGCTTGTCAGGAAAGTGATGCAGAAATTCAACTACATCAAGGTCGTGGGCATAGCCGGGCCCGGGGAACCGCTCGCAAACGAGGAGACATTCGAGACGTTGAAGCGGCTCCACGAAGAGTTCCCCAGCGTAATCAAGTGTCTCAGCACGAATGGTCTGCTGCTGCCGGACAAGATCGATCTCTTAGAGAAATACGATGTCGGCAATGTCACCGTCACCCTCAATGCCATCGACCCCGAGATTGGGGCAAAGATCTATGAACATGTCAATTATAACGGCAAGCGCTACACCGGCATTGAAGCTGCAAAGATCCTCCTCTCCCAGCAGCTCAAGGGAATTGAAGAGGCAGTGAAACGGCACATGATCGTGAAGATCAACACGGTCTATATCCCCGGCATCAATGACCATCATATCCCCGCCATTGCCAAAAAGGTCGGCGAGATGGGCGTCTATACCTTCAACCTCATCCCGCTCATCGCCCAGTACAAGTTCGCCGACATCACACCGCCAACCCCCGAGATGAAGCGGAAGATGCAGGACGAGTGCAGTAAATATGTCAAACAGATGCGCCACTGCCAGCGCTGCCGTGCCGACGCCATCGGCATGCTCGGTCACGATATCCAGTCGTGTATGTACGAGAAATAACGTATTTTTTTGGGAAATTACCCAGGTAAGAATTATAAGACTCTTTTTTTATGACTTTGTTCTCCCGATGGGCGCTATCCCCGTCCCCAGTGCCATCAGGGTATCAGTCCGGAAACGAAAACTCCAATCATTCTGGAATGATACGGGAATAAACGCAGGCAAAAATGTGCCTTCGTTCGCAAAGGCAGGAATTTTTCGAAAGGGTTGGAAGGCATCAGCCCCATTGGAGCAAATAACAAAATCCCCATACAGGTTTTAACCCGGAGTGACCTGTGACCATGTTGCCCAAATGACACAGGAAAAATGAGGATTACGGGATGATGTGGGGAAGTGGCGATCCCGCCCTTGCGGTGACGAGCGTTTCTGACACGATGCGGTTCATCTCGTCAATCACCGGCTGCATCCTGGCAGGGATCGCGGTATCCTCGGTCCGGACAGTCTTCCCGTAATAGATTATCCGGTACTGCATGAGATCCGCCCCACCCCGACCGGAGGTGTAATTCCCTTCGAGAGTCAGAAAATCGCTCGTGGTGAAGAGCGAGTTGATTTCCTGAAGCACCGTCTCGTTGAGCGCGATCTCGGTTGTCATCTTCCGGGTCGAGACCAGGGTGACGCCGTTATCAAAGATAACAACCCGGTCGTTCACGCCGCCAATGCCACCGGTCCGCTGGTAATCGACAAAGATAGCCGGCGGTTCATCGCGTATTTGCGGGGACGCCCGCTCTCCAAGGCATCCGCTTAAGAGAACTGCCATAACCAGGCAGATCGAACAGAGTAATTTCCAACTGCTGATACGCATCACTCCGTTCGGTTTTTCAGATCTGGACAACATCGGGCTTGGCGGCTTTTCCCGCGGGTTTCTTGCCGGTAACGTCCTCGAGCGTCTTCATCAGGTTGTCGAGTTTCTCGTTTTTGAATACCTCGCGGAATGCCTGGAGCTCGTGTGCGCTCATGATCATGATACCCTTCTTCTTCATCGGTAGACCGGTCTCGCCAACCGGGTTGATGTCGATGGCAAGGGAAGCGGGCCGGTTCTTGTATTGCGGGAGGCGGATGATCGAGACTCCCTTGACCGACGTGTTCTTGCGCTCCCAGTCCTGCCCTTCTTCAATGAATTCCTTCAGGCTCTCAACAAGTTCCATAGTACTCAACATTTGATTTATATATTAAAAGACTATTCGTTCTGATCCGGGACCACCCATGGATCTGCGGGCAGCCTTAAGGCCCGGGCCGGGCATCCATGCAGGTGCGGCAAAATCAAGGATAATAAGATTGCAGCACAAACCGGAGTTCACAGGACCACCCATGCCGGCACTTCCCCTCAGCCCTGACCAGCCTTTCAATCTCGATGCAAGCCTCTCCTGCGGGCAGGTCTTCCGCTGGGACCGGGCCACTGACGGCTGGTGGTGCGGGGTTGTCGGGGAGAAGATCATCAAAATCCGGCAGGATGGGGACACGCTCACGTTCCGGGGCGCACCGGCATCGTTCATACGGCACTATTTCTCGCTGGACACCGATCTTGACGCAGTCCTTGGCTCCTTTGACTGCGATGATTTCATCCATGCATCGGTCATCAGAAACCGGGGCCTGCGTCTCGTACGCCAGCCTGCCTGGGAGTGCACAGCATCCTACATCTGTGCAACGAACTCCAACATCCCCACGATCCGGCGCCGCATCGCCGCCATCGCAAAGCGGTATGGCAAACCGATCGAATTCGAGGGGGAGACCTATTACACCTTCCCGGAACCCGAAGTCATCGCCTGCGGGGGGCATGACGGGCTCACGGAATGCCGGCTCGGGTACCGCCAGCCGTATGTCTTCGGTACGTCCTGCACCGTCACCAGAGCAGAGGTATGGGAGACGAAGGTCCGAAAGCTCCCGTACGAGGAAGCCAGGAATGAGGTGATGAAACTGCACGGGATCGGGCCAAAAGCCGCAGACTGCATCCTCCTCTTCGCCTTCCAGAAGTACGAGGCGTTCCCGGTCGATGTCTGGATCCGGCGCATCATGCAGGAGCACTATCTCCCGGATCTCGCCACGGGTGCTCCCCTCACATCCCGGGAATACGATACCATCCGCCGGTTTGCCCGGAAGCATTTCGGGGAGTACTGCGGGTGGGCACAGGAGTACCTGTTCGCCGGAAGGGAGGGGTGAGCTCATATGCAGAGCTTTTGCGATATTGATAATTGCAAGTATTCCGCCGCCCCCGACGGGGCGCCCCCGCGGCGGCTCAATTACCTGTTTTTCCATCCAGAATAAAAAAATGGGGAAATCTCGGCTCTGTAGAGATCATTCCTAAAGCGTCCTTTTGTAGAATTGCGAGGGGGACCCCCTCTCTCCCCCAAAGGGGGAGGCACCATGCGGGGGCAAGCCCCCTTG
>JBFYKS010000208.1:0-4114 GCA_041305785.1 Methanoregula sp.
GTGGTCGATGATCGCAATCCGATGACAGAGAAAGTCCGCCTCCTCCATGTAATGGGTGGTCAGGATAATGGTCATAGCATCTTGCCGGTTCAGATCCCGTATATGGCTCCAGATCTTCCGACGGGTCTGCGCATCCAGTCCCAAGGTCGGTTCGTCGAGGAAGAGGACACGGGGGTAATGGATGAGCCCCCTTGCTATCTCAAGGCGGCGTTTCATCCCTCCGGAAAAATTCTCGACAAGTTCTCCTGCCTTTTCGGTAAGCCCGACAACCTCAAGCACCTCGCCAATCCGCTTCTTTCGTTCAGCTGCATCAATCCCGTACATCATCGCATGGAAGTCCAGGTTCTCCCGTCCTGTAAGCCCGATATCGAGTGACGGATCCTGGAAGATAATCCCGATGGACCTGCGGACAGCTTCGGGATCGCGCGCAATATCGTGGCCCTCGATCGTGGCCGTGCCCGAACTCGGGAGAAGCAGGGTCGTGAGCATGTTGATGATAGTCGTCTTGCCGGCGCCGTTCGGGCCGAGGAGCCCAAAGATCTCGCCCTCCTCCACGGAGAGCGTTACATCGTTGACGGCAACAAGGTTGCCGAACCGGCGGGTGAGGTTAGTCAGGGTTATAGCGGTCATGATGGTATCTCGGAAAATTCTTGTTTCTGGATCTTATCCTCTGCTGGTGTGCCATATTCCTGGTGTGCGATGGCAGACCCGGAGGTGCCGGCGGCCATATACGGTCACATGGCGGAACCGGGGCATGCCGAACCACTTTGCAGGTTTTCCTCTGGCGCAGGACTCACCTGGTGTTCACCCGAGGTACAGAGTGGTACAATAACCGGGTTCCCGGCGGTGTCATACAGGAATGTAGCTTCAACACCGTATACGTCGCGTACTGCCTGTGGCGTGAAGAGTTTTTGGGGCTGGCCAATGTCATAGATTGCTCCTTTACAGATCAGCGCAACGGTATCGGTGTACCGGGCGGCAAGGTTGATGTCGTGAATTGCCATGACAACCGAGATCCCGGACCGTTCAACGAGCGACCGGATGGTCTCCATGGTGTCCAGCTGGTGCTTTAAGTCAAGGCTGCTGGTTGGCTCATCGAGCAGGAGTACCTCCGGCTCCTGTGCCAGTGCACGGGCGATGAACACCTTCTGGCGCTGACCCCCCGAGAGTTCCCAGATATCTTCCATGGCAAGGGATTCGATTTTCATCTCATCCAGCACACGGGCAACCACTTCAAGATCCCGGTCTGCAGGCCTCCAGCCCATGTGGACGCGCCGCCCCATCAGAACCGCGTCATACACGGTCATAGACATACCCATGGTTTCTGATTGCGGCACGTAGCCTATCCGACGGGCAACATCGCTGACATGCATGCTGTGGATATCCTCCCCCTCCATGACCACACGCCCCTGGGGGCGGAGGATCTGGTTTATGCACTTGATGAGCGTACTCTTGCCCGACCCGTTGGGCCCGAGAAGCCCGAGAATTTTACCTTTTCCCACGTTGAAGCTGAGTCCCTGCAGCACCGGGGCGCTCCGGTACTGGAAACTCAGATCCTGGATTACGATTTTTACCAATACATTCCCCTCCGTTTGACAAACAGGTAGATGAAAAATGGTACCCCGATGAATGAGGTCATGATCCCAATTGGGATGACCTGCGGGGCAAAGAGCGTCCGGGCTGCAACATCCGCGAGAACCAGGATGAGTGCTCCCATCATGGCCGAAGCCGGCAGCAGGAAGCGATGATCCGGTCCTACGATCATCCGGCAGATGTGCGGGCCGACCAGACCGATGAACCCGATAGTACCCGTAAAACAGATGATACCGGCCGTGATGAGTGAGGTGAGGACGAGGGTAATGATGCGGATCCTGCTGACATCCACCCCCATGCTCCTGGCAGCCTCGTCCCCGGATCCCATCACATTGAGATCCATTGAGTACCACAGGAGAATCGGGAGCGTCACTGCAAGGATTGCGGCCACAATCTGGACGGAGAACCAGTTCGCCCTCCCGAGGCTGCCCATGGTCCAGAATACGACCTGCTGGAGGGCATCGGCGGTGCCCACGTACTGAAGAAATGATGTGAGGGCACCGAAAAGGTAACTGATGGCGATACCGGCCATGATGATGGCACCTGGTGTGAACTTCTTCGTGAAGGCAAGGGCATAGATTGCAAATGATGCGATGATGGTGAAGATGAACGCGTTGATGACAACGATATACGATCCGCCAAAGACCCCGATACCGAGAATGATCGCAAGCGATGCCCCGAAGGTTGCTGCTGAAGTGATGCCGAGCGTGAACGGGCTGGCAAGCGGGTTCCGGAGGATCGCCTGCAGGACCGCGCCGCAGATCCCAAGACCGGCCCCGGCAAGGATGCCCATCAGGACCCGGGGGAGCCGGATGTTCCAGACAACGAGATCGGCAGTGCTGTCACCGGGATTGAGGATGCCCTGTGCAATGATCCGGTACACGTCCACAATACTCATGTCGTATGACCCGATGGTCACGGCCATGCCTGCAACGAGCGCGAGGGCGACACCAGCAATACCAAGGAACAGGGCCTTGCGATGGACATAACTGAGATATTTTCCGGTCGCTGTTTCAGACATGAACGTTCACACTCCGTTTAATCCGGGTAACTGAATGCACCCTGTTCTCTCACATTGTAGGACGATTCCATAAATTCCGTGAGAAATTCCTGGTGAATTGCGGCAGGATCAATATCGGCAAAGAGTTCCGGGTAGAACCATTTGGCCACCTGCGCCCGAGCAGCCGGGTACATCAGCCCATTGGTATACCGGTAGCTCAGCACATAGACCCGCTTGTTCTTGATAGCCGGTATGTCTTTCAGCGCCGGGTGGCTCAGGAGTTCGTCGTACTGGTTTTTCAGCACGGTGTTGTCGGGCGAGGCATAACTCCCGTCGTACATAACCCCAAGGATTGCGTCCGGGTTCTTCTGGATGAGCCATTCGATGTCAACCGTCCCCTGCGGGTTCGTAAGATCTTCGGCAACGTTGATCCCTCCCCCGTCAATAATATACCTGCCGTAACTGTACCACTGACCTCCTCCCGCTGTCCTGCGTTCGTTGTTCCGGTCAGTGAAGGTTGTTGACCAGATGTCCATGAAGACCCGGACCCGTTTCTCTTCAGGGACGGTAGCAAGCCGGCGGTCGATCTCCCCCATCCACCGGTTGTGCCATGTCTCATAGGCCGAAGACCATTCGGTTCTGTTGATAAGATATCCCAGCTTCGCGGTTTCGGGTACGAGCGACCACGGCCGGATGAAGTCCATGCGGATGACCGGAACCCCCTGGGGCATCCGTTTCTCGAAGAATTCGGGTCCCGGGCCGAGTTCAGTATAGGTGAGGAGCGCATCGGGTTTGCAGGAGAGCACAGTCTCGAAGTCCGGTTCTGAAGGGCCACCTCCACCAATGTTCACCTTGTCGTTTATGGCGGGGACCACACAGGCGTCCTGCATGGCACTGTTGGCAACCCCAACAACAAGGTCCTCGGCGTGGAGCGCACCCATGGGATGGAAGTTGTAGGCAACAATCCGGGTTAAGGGTTTGACAATTGTGATAGTTGTGTTCCTGGTATCAACGATCCTGCGGGGGTATTCCGGATAATTACGTGCTGCATCAGCCAGTTGCCCGCTTGTCATATGCGGAACATCCCCGCCCGCATAAACGGCGCTTCCGTAAGCAAGGAGCTCGTCACGGAGGATTGCCGCTGCGGCGCTGTGGATCTCATCTTGCGTACGCGGGATGCCGTCCGGGGAAAGCCCTGATGATGGAATGATCATGAGAGAGATGAGAAGAAACGCTCCGATGAATGCCGTAATCCGGTGCTGTACTGGTATCATTGCCACCCCTCCCGTATCACAAGAATGGAACCAATCATGCCTGCAAGAAGTGTTGCAGGCAACGAAAAACCGGGTGCGGGGAGGGCGGTGCTGCATTGAGAGGAGTCGCTGCCCGTAACGGAAAGAACCGATGGGGGAATTTGGCCTTTTGTCCCTGAACCCACGTCCTCCCACTCTCCCTGGAGAACGCCACACCCGGAATCGGGTGAGATGAGGGTGTACCGGATGGTCTCTTCCCCAATTACGG
>JBFYKS010000209.1:0-4200 GCA_041305785.1 Methanoregula sp.
AGGCGAGGGTCGACGAGACCCCGGGCGCCCGTGGCTCCATCGTAATCGAATCCAGAAAGGAGGTCAGGATTTCCCATGGGAAAAAGATGATGGGGGCAAACTGCCCCCATTCCCCGGTTGGGATTCCTGCCGCCGCCCCCGTGGGGGCTTTCGCGGCGGCCTCAATGAGCAGCATTTCTGGTACGGTAATTTTGCCCCGCCGTGTCCCGTGAGAGGCGCCTCGCGGCGGTGAGCCATCATCTTTCACTTGTATATCGGCGATTTTCATCGTCGGGGTGAACCCCGGTCATGCTCGTTTCCCCAGATCAGATCTTCCCAATTACAAGCTTCATCTTTTTTTGCCGGTACAGCCAAAAGTACATCTGTATATGATAACCCTCCGCCCGCTCCGGGATACTGACATCCCCGTTATCAAATCCTGGCCGGAATACTCCGGAGAATTCGCCGAACTCGACTATTGCCTGCGGGACGGGGGCTGGATTGACGAGTACCGGAAAAAACCCCGCACCACGGTTCTTGTTGCCATGGATTGTGGCGAAATTGCAGGTTTCTCCATCCTGTCCGGGAACGGGAGGGGGAGCGCGGAGATACGGATTGCACTCCACCCAACCCGGATCGGCAACGGTGCAGGAAGGGTGGTTCTCGGGCGCACGCTTGAGTACTGCTTTGCCGATATGACCATGCGATCCGTATGGCTGATCGTCCGGAAGAACAATCTCCGGGCACAGGCCTTGTATGCCGCGGGCAGGTTCCATCCAACGGGTGAATGTACCGAAGAGATTTTAGGAAAACCAGTGGAGTTCTTCAAAATGGAGATCGACCGGCGGACATTTTTCCTTGGGGGCAGGATATGAGACAGGCATTACTGGTCATCGATGTGCAGAACGAGTACTTCACCGGAGCCCTTCCGGTGACGTACCCGCAGGGGAGTCTTGAGAATATCATCGCCGCCATGGACCATGCCCGGGCTTCAGGTATCCCGGTTGCCGTGATCCGGCACACGAATCCTGCGCCCGGATCCCTGGCATTCCGGAAAGGTACGCCCAGCTGGGAACTGCACGACGAGATCAAACGCCGGCACGCTGATATCGTCATAGAGAAGCACCTGCCCGGCAGTTTCACCGGAACTGGCCTTGAGGCATGGCTGAAGGAAAAGGGCATCACGATGGTCACCATCGCCGGCTACATGACACAGATGTGCTGCGACACCACCGCACGGCAGGCCTTCCACCGGGGATACGCGGTCAGTTTCCTCTCGGATGCCACCGGCACGCTCCCGGTTACCAATGCTGCGGGGTCTATCAGCGATGCCGATCTCCACCGGGCAGTTCTCGTCACCCAGCAGATGCGTTTCTCCCGCGTGATGACGACCAGCGAGTGGATCCGTACTCCCTGAACATCCTGCCGTATCCCCTTCCAGCGCAATCCCGATATGGGAGGAGATCTCAAAATAGGGTACAAGAGATCTCCTGCCATGTTCTGGGCTGTCCTTGCCGGTATCGCGGCGTGTACCAATGCGGCCTATTTTATTGCACACAGGAACTTTCTCAAACGGCTGGATCCCAACCTCCTCGCCTCAGCCGGGTTCCTCTGTACGTCACTCTTCCTGCTTGCAATCGCAATCCTTCACGGAATTCCGGTTCTCGGCCCTCAGTTTCTTCTGGCGGTTGTCGTAACAACGGTTCTCAATATCATTGCAACCACCCTCACTTTCCGGGCGCTCGTGGCATCGGACATCTCGCTTGCCATCCCCATGCTCTCCTTCACCCCGCTCTTTTTAGTCGGCACCGCTGCCCTCCTGCTCGGGGAGATTCCTTCGATCATCGGCATCCTTGGGATCGTCATCGTGGTTTGTGGCTCCTATCTCCTGAACACGGCAGAAGGTCATACCCGGATACTGGATCCGTTCCGGGACATGATCCAAAATCCCGGTATCCTTTCGATGCTGGTGGTTGCTTTCCTGTATTCCGTTGCCATCAACTTTGACAAGATGGTGGTTTTGAACTCCGATGTGTTCTTTGGTTCGGGCATCGTTTTTCTGGGGCTGGGAACCTCGTTTGGCCTCATTGCCGCGCTCGGGCAACGCGGACACCTGCCCCCGGCCTTCCTGCCACCCCGCCCCCCGGCTCCTGCTCCTGGCAGCGCACCTGCTCTGTCATCATGGAAGTATCTCGCGATGGCAGGAATCCTCACCGGCATCCTCATCACGATTGAAGCGGTGGCCATCAACACGGCCTACCTTCTCGAGATCGTGCCCTACGTGATCGCGATCAAACGGATGAGCATCATCCTGGTGGTTCTGTACGGGACCCTCATCTTCCGCGAGAACGATATCTCCCGCCGGCTGGCAGGCGCCGGGCTGATGGTGGCTGGAGCGGTCCTGATCCTTGCGTTCCCGTGACCGTATTCAGGGTTGGATGAACAGCGGCACGTCCCGGAATTCCGCGCAGTCAAAGACGCCCCGGTCCGTGATACGCAGGGCGGGGATGACGGTCAGCGAGAGGAACGAGAGGTACATGAACGGGTCCTCGATACCGCCGATCTTCCGGGTAATTTCCTGCATGGCGAGAAGCCGGCCGGCCACCTCCTCGTACGGCAGGGATGACATCAGCCCGCCGCAGTCAAGGGGCAGGCTTTTTTGTTCCGTTCCACAGACTGCTGCCATCCCCCCCTGCATCCGGATCACTTCCCCGACTGCCCGGAGGATGGACTCGTCATCGGTACCGGTTGCGACAAGGTTGTGGGCGTCGTGGGCGATGCTGGATGCAATCGCCCCGTTTCCAAAACCAAAGCCGTGGACCAGTCCCAGGCCCCGGGTGCCGCGACCGTACCGGTTGCAGACAACCACCTTGAGGATGTCTTCACCCGGCCGGGCTGATCCGGTCCACTCTCTTTTCAGCGCTTCGGTCACGATCTGGTGCGGGATAAGGCTGATGACGCGGGCAGTGCCGGTGCTGTCAATGCGGAGGTCGTCCACGGTGGGAACCGGGCACCGGAACGGGACCGGAAGGAGAGCCGGGCGGGCCGGGCTTGTGGGGGCGATCTCCTTTCCGGCCACATAGACCCGTTCAACCGCAAACCGTACCGGGTCCGAGACGATACAGAAGTCTGCCCGCCGGCCGGGCACGAGTGCGCCCCGGTCCGTGAGCCCGAACCGGTCCGCCGCGGAGAGGGTTGCCATGCGGAGGGCAAGGACGGGGGGGATGCCGCAGGCAATGGCGCGGCGGATGCAGCGGTCGATGTGGCCGTCGTTCATCAGCAGGTCGGCGTGACAGTCATCTGTGGCAAAGCAGCAGCGCGGGACGGTCAGCGGGGTCACCAGCGGTGCAAGTGCCTCAATATTCTTCTCGGTCGAGCCCTCGCGGAGGTAAATATACATCCCTTTTTTGAGTTTCTCTTCGGCTTCGGCAAGGTTCGTGCACTCGTGATCGCTCTGGAGCCCGGCCAGGATATACGCATTGAGGTCATTTCCGGTGAGGAATGGTGCATGGCCGTCCCGGATTGGGCAGATCCCGATCTTTTTTTGGACCTCTGCATCACCCGCAAGAACCCCGGGAAAATTCATCATCTCCCCAAGACCGAGGATGCCATCGCGGCCGGAAAAACCGGCAAGTTCGTCTGCGTCCAGCGTCGCCCCGCCAACATCAGCCGGGGTTGCCGGGACACAGGACGGGAGCATGTATTGGATATCGATTGCCGCATCCTCCCGCTCTGCGAGCATGAACTCCATTCCGGCTGCGCCGGCAACATTGGCGATCTCGTGCGGGTCGGCAATAACGGTGGTTGTTCCGTGCCTGGCAACGAGCCGTGCATACTCTTTGGGAGTGAGGAGCGAACTCTCGATATGCACATGGGAATCGATGAGACCGGGCACGAGATATTTACCGCAGATATCCTCTTCAATCGATCCGGAATAGTTACCGGTACCAAGAACAATGCCGTTTTTTATCGCCAGGTTGCCGGTATCCCACGTGCAGGTGAAGGGGTTGAAGATGGTCGCGTTCTTCAATACCAGGTCGGCCGGGACCATGCCCCGCGCAGCCGGAATCAGGGTCGTTATGTCAGGTTCCATAGGTGCTCACACCAAGATGTCCCGGATCGTTGCCGTCTGGCGATCGTAAGGGGTTAAGATATAGACATAGAGTTTTTAGGTACCCGCACGAAGGGACAGGGGGACGATAACTTCGATTGCTCCCTGCC
>JBFYKS010000210.1:0-5228 GCA_041305785.1 Methanoregula sp.
TGACCCGGACGCACGGGTAGCCGGCCCAGTCCCCCCGTGCCCGGGCGTTCATGCCGTTGGGGTCCGTGTGCTCAAAGAAGTTGAGCTGCACCATGTTCCAGCTGTGCCCCCGGGCAATGTCGGCAAGGAACGGGTCATAGGAGAGCGTGGCAAGGCCGTTGTTCTGCCGCTGGACGTTGGTCAGCTCATGGACTCGTGCTTCGAGTGCACCGGGATCGATGTACGGTGCGCCCGGCGTGCTGCTGGTAGAGGATGACGAAGGGGGCTGGGTTGGCACCCGGGTCTCTTGGAGGGTGATGACCGAGGTTGGCCGGGGTGTCGGCGTGGGAGTGGGGGCGGTTGTTGTGGGTGTCGGGGTTGGCGTGGGGGACGTTGTCGGGACGGTTGTGGGGAGGGGTGTCGGCGGACTGGTCGGCACAGGTGTTACCGTGGTGGTGACGAGGAGGGTTGTCCAGCCCGCAGCGGGGGTCATGGCAGGGGTGTCGGTTAGTGACGCACTTTCACTGCTGCTTTCCGGCGCAGAGGATGAGACCCCGGCGTCTTTGACCAGGGCCGGAAGGATAACAAGTGCCCCGGCAGCGATGAGGATCAGGATCACGACCGCCCCGGCCGCAAGAACAACGAGAGGGATGCCGGCAGGGCCGGTTGCCGGAGGTGACTGGGTTGCGGCAGGCATCTCCGGTACAGTCGTCCCGCAGCTCGTGCAGAACTTCTGGTTCGAGAACTGGAGCGGCGCACCGCACGTAGCACAGAACCGGGGAGGCATGATAGTAGGTGGATACCATCAGGAAGGAAGAAAAAGGTATCGGCTTATTCTGCCAGTTCGCGGACAACGGCGATGTTGCCCCGGTCGTCCCGCCGCTCGTCCACCGGTGTCTCGCAGATGAGCGGGAGGGCGGCGATGACCGGGTGGTGGAGGATGCGCCGGAAGGCATCCACGCCGATCTGCCCAAGACCGATGTGCTCGTGCCGGTCAAGCCCGCTGCCCTTCTCTCCCTTGGTATCGTTGAGGTGGATCACTTTGAGGTTTGAGAGGCCGATTTGCTCATCGAACTGCCCGAGCGTCTCCTCGAGACCTTCTTCGGTCCGGAGATCGTAGCCAGCCGCAAAGGCATGGCAGGTGTCGAAGCAGACCCCGATCCGGCCGGTGTCATCGAGGCCTTCGATGATCCCCCGGATATGCTCAAGGCTGCTCCCGACGCTGTTCTTCTCGCCGGCGGTATTCTCAAGGATGAGCATGGTGTCCGCGTCCGAGGCTGCAAGGGAAGTGTTGATCGCTTTGATGACCCGGGCCCGGCCGCCTGCCATGCCGTCGCCGAGATGGTGACCGAGATGGGTGACGAGGTACGGGATCCCGAGGATCCCGCACCGCTCCAGTTCGGCGGTGAGCGTGGCAACCGACTTCTCGTACACCTCCGGCTTTGGCGAGGCGAGGTTGGGCAGGTAGGGCATGTGGTCGACCGGCAGTAATCCGGTGGTCTTCACCTTTGCGCGGAACGCATCCTTTACCTCGTCAGGGATAGGGGCATACCCCCACCCCCGGGGATTGCGCGAGAACATCTGGAAGACGTCGCACCCGGCGTCCTTTGCCCGGTCCACTGCCATGTCGAGCGAACCCGCGATCGAGACGTGGACGCCGACTTTCACCCTGCCCGTATCCTTCATTCCTTACTCCGGGTAAGCATCGGGCGTTTGGGGTATTTGGGAGTTATGGATCGGGCAGGGTATCCGTCCTCCCGCACCACGTGAAAAAAAGGGGATTCAGTCGCAGCCCCATGTCGTGCCCCAGAGGCAGCAGTGGCCGTTCTGGCACTCCTTTCCCCACGGGCATGCATGGCCGCACCGGCCGCAGTTGTCCTCGTTCCACCAGATATCAACACACCGGCCGCCGCAACAACTTCTCCCTGCTGCACACTCGTTCCCGCAGGAACCGCAGTTCATCAGGTCGTTGCCAAGGTCCCAGCAGTACCCGTTGCAGCAGCCGAACCCGTCAGAAGCACGGCAGGGGACTGATGAACAGGCACACCGCTCCGAATCGCCGGTATCTTCAGCCCGGCACATGCCGGAACAGCAAATCTCCCCGGAACCGCAGCGGTTGCCGACACTCCCGCAATTGTCCGGGTCCGAGCTGAGATAATAACATTCCCCGTTAACACACGTCCCGCCGACACAGGCGTTCCCGCACCGGCCGCAGTGCCGCTCGCTCGTTGCAAGGTCAGCGCAGTCACCGCTGCAGTAATCGAGACCGGGCTCTTCGCAGACCGTATCGTCACCGCTGTAGAACGGGGTGCAGGTTGACTCGCGGCAGGTATAGTACGCCGGGCACTGGTGCCCGCACCGGCCGCAGTTGCTCCAGCTGGTTTCGGGGTCAACGCACCGGCCGTCGCACCGGATCTGGCCAAGGCCGCACCCATCCTCCCCGCCCGGAGGGAGACAAACGCCCCCGGCGCATATCCTCCCCGAAGGGCAGGCCCACCCGCACATTCCGCAGTTAGACTCATCGGAATCAAGATCCGTGCAGGTCATGCCGCAGGCGGTCTGGCCGAGCCGGCAGGAGATCTCCACGCTCCCGGAGGGTATCAGGGTACACATGCCCCCGATACACCGCTGGTTCTCACCGCAGGCGTTCCCGCAGGTGCCGCAGTTGTTCTCATCGGCCTGCAGATTGGTACAGCTTCCGGAACAGCACGTTGTTCCCCCGGACAATTCATTGTCATAGCAGTAGTTGCCGCAGGTGCCGCAGTTGAGCCGGTCGGTAGAGAGGTCAACACAGTTCATCCCGCACCGGACCGTCCCGGCCGGACACGCAACGCATATCCCACCCTCGCAGATCTGGTCCGGGTCACAGACAATGCCACACCCGCCGCACGCCCGGGGGTTGGAGACAATGTTGATGCATTCCCCGCCGCTGGCAAGAGAGCCGGTCCCGCACCGGTCGGACCCTGCCGGGCATGGTGTGCATACCCCGTCAAGGCACATCGAGTGTGCCGGGCATGCGTTCCCGCAGGTCCCGCAACTGGACGAGTCCCAGTCAAGGTCCACGCAGACACCGGTACCGCAGTCCATGCTCCGGGAGGTCCCCTCGCACCCGGCAGCGGAACAGACCGCCCACCCGTCAACCATGGCACAGGGGGAACCGGGAGAACACGTGTTCCCGCACCCGCCACAGTTCTCTGCACTGTACAGGGATGAGCAGGTGCCATCGCAGCACAGTGGCAGCTGGCCGGGGCAGAGGTTCCGGCAGCTCCCGCAGTTCTCAATGTCCGTCCGTGCATCCACGCATTCCCCGTCGCACGCGGTCTGGCCGAACGGGCAGGCGATGATGAGGACTCCCGTGCCCGCTGCACCCTGCCCGCCAAACAGGGTGGCAAAGAACGTGCCAACCGATGAGATGATGCCCGGCGCCGGCGCCCCGGCATTTTCTCCGGCCGTCACGTCCAGCCGTTTGGGAACAGGAGTTGTGCCGGACACCGGAGGCGTTGTGGTCGTTGCATCCGCGGTTGCTTTCGTGGTCGTGGCGGGCAGGAGATAGCAATTCATCGGCTCTCCTGCCTTGTCATAGTCGCAGGGCAGTGCTGAACCGCCAGTGCAGCGCTTCAGGCCAGCGGCACCGGCTTTGTCGGTGGAAAGGCAGGTGCACCCGGAACCGCAGGGTTCTGTCGCGATACGGGTAGCCATCGTTGTTGTCGTGGGTGTAACCGTCTCCGGCACCGCGTAGCAGTACATCGGGATGCCGTCCGCGGTGTCGCCGCAGTATGTCTTCGTGCCTCCGCAGGGAGAGAGGGGGACGGCGGCACCCCGGGCTTTTTCATCGGGGATACACGCGCAGGTTGACGGGCAGGTCGCCGGCTCAACCCGTGCCGGGTCGGCGATGAGCGGGGCCGTGGTCCGGGTTGTCGTGACCATGGCCTTTGTTGTCGTTGTCACCACAACGGGCTTTGTCGTCGTGACAACCAGAACGGGAGAGAAGGACGCGGACTTCTCGTAGCAGTACTTCTCGTTCTTCGCGCTGTCGTACCCACAGACAGCCTGCTTTCCGTTGCAGTAACCGGGGAGGCCGAGTTTCTTTGCCTCGGCAGGGAGGAGGCAGGAGCAGTCCGAAGGGCAGGCTGCCGCAGCAAGGACGGGGGCGGCAAGGAGCAGGATGAGAACAAGAGAGATGAGGCTTATTAGGAAAAATCGATTGTTCACAAGGCATACCACCAGAAGATATGGATGGTGAACGATTGCAGTGCAGGAATATCAGGATTTCTCTAACTCTATGGTTTGGTGCAGTAACTATTCAGCTAGCTTTTCCGGAACACCGCAATATCCATCACCCCACCCGTCAACAACACTTTATTGGTATGCAACTCCCGCCCTCCCTCTCCCGGGTCCTGCCAGGCGAGATCACGTTCACCCCGCCGGTCATCGGTCTCATCGCGGCAAACATCATCACCCTCATCCTTGCAATCCTGCAGAACTGGGATGCCGCAACTATCCTCTTTACGTTCTGGGTGCAGAGCCTCATCATCGGCCTCTTCTCGGCCGTAAAACTCCTGCAGGCCGACACCGCCCTGCTTGCAGCGGAACTGGGCAAAGCCGAGGAGTGGACCGGCCGGGGGCCGGTCGCGTCCACGGGCAGGGTCTGGACCTACAAGATCCTCGTGGCCGGGTTCTTCCTCTTCCACTACGGCCTCTTCCACCTCTGTTATTACGTCCTGTTCTTCGCGGACGGCGTCTTTGGGCCGGTCGAATATTTCTCCGGCGCCGGCTGGATCACCTGCGCCTTATTCTTTGTCTGTCACCTCTTCTCCTTCCTCTTTTACCAGAAGGGGGAGAAGAGGGGAGGGGAGTACATGGCGATTGCAATCCTCCTCCCGTACTACCGCATCGTCCCCATGCACCTGACGATGATCATCGGCGGCATGATCGCCTCGTTCTTCCAGCTCTTCGGGGTAGTGACGGAACTCCCGGTCCTGGTCTTCTTCCTCCTCCTCAAGACATACATGGACGTCCGGATGCATATCGTGCTGCACGAGAGGGAAGCGTCCCCGGATCCCTCGCGGGGGTTTGTATGGTTCTGAAAAGGGAGTTGAAACGCATGCAGGAAAATCCATTTATGGATATCAGGCGCAGATCACCTGGGGAACGGAACGGGATTTTGTACCATGACTGGCGGTGAATGCTGATGGTCTGGGAACGGCGCTTCCGCCTGCTTTCATGGGTTTTCTTTGTTGTGATGTGGG
>JBFYKS010000211.1:0-13237 GCA_041305785.1 Methanoregula sp.
GCGGTCAAAAAACCGGTTTTCAATCGCGATCCGATTTGCAGATGAAAAACGCTGATCGATTTGTTTAAAGAAAACGCGATCCGATCGTGAAATAAAAATCGATCAGCGATCTTTCCGGAACGGTTTTCGATCGCGATCGTGATCGCGATTGCATTTTCAAAAATCGTGATCCGGTTGCAAATGGGGTTCTTATGCACTTTTGTAAAAACGCACATGAGCGAAGGTTCATGCACATTTCGGACGAGCCAAAAAAGAGATTTACTTATTCCTCGGCCCGGTCAGTAAAGACAATCGAGCCGGATATCCGGGAGATCTTGATCCGCACTTTCTGCCCGGGTTTTGCATTTGCCACGTACATGATGTAACGACCCATCTTCACGACACCGTCACCCCTCTTAGAAATCGACTGGATCTCGACTTCCATGATGGTGCCTTCCTCAAGATTCTCCGACACCGGTTCCGTCCTTGCTTTCCGTTTCCGGACCGGGCGGTGGCTGCCGCAGGCATCACAGCGGAGGATCATGACCCGGTCATCCTTGACAAGCCGCGTGTCGGGCTTGCCGCATTCGGAGCAGATCACGTAATCATCCACATAGTTCTTGATGATTGCCTTGATGAGCATAATCTCGAATTTACCGTTGAAGATGGCACGGTTGCCGTCAACCTTGCCGCTCGTGCCCAGTTCCCCGAGCAAAAACTTCATGAGGTGGTCCGGGTCCCGCCGGACTTTCCCGGCAATCTCAGAGAAATTTTCGAGGATTGTTGTCTTGCCTTCTACGTAGGCTTTGGCCTCAGGAACTACAAAACGTTCCGAGGATTCGGTCTTTTCCGTGATATTGGAATAGGCCTGTTTGAGGAGTTGTTCATACGGGTCGGTCATACTTGTATACTATAACGGTGCCGGCCGACAAAAAGGCTTTCCCCGGCAAATAAGACTCCTGCACGGGGGAGCAGGGGGGGATTCAGGGGTCAGATTATCAGAGCCGGTCTGCCTGCACTGCATAAAAAAGAAACCACCGGAAAAAATGGGACGGGATATTACCGCGTTACACGGGGTTGCTGTCTTTGATCAGGACAGAGATTAAGTCTTTTGTCTTCTTCTCGTTCTCAATATCATCCTGGTGAATACTGGCATTTCCCACACATTTCATGCCACGTGCCTCGATCCACTTCTGGAAAACTTCTGCCGTCTGCCCCGGCCGGCCACCATGTGTGCAGAACGCGGTTGCCCGCTTTCCTTCGCATCCCTTCACGGCATCGATTGCAGCATGGATGGCCGGTGTCGGTTTGAACGCCCAGACAGGAGAGCCAAAGATCACCTGATCGTATCCCGAAACATCGATCGACGCCGGTTCGATCGTAGTTTTCTCCTCTCCGCGTGCCTTTTTACACCACACCAGGAAGTGGGTGAGCCGGTTGTGGGTGGCGGTTTCGGTTATATCGATCAGTTTCCCGTCACATGCCGCGGCAAGATGCTGGGCAACATGGCGGGTATTGCCCGTTTCACTGTGATAGATGATGCAGATCTTCATTCAGGTAGTGTTTGGATCGACAATAAAAAAAGATATCAGAAAAAAGGGAGGTTATTTCCGGGCTTTTGCCTTTGCGGGCGTCTTTACCGGGGCTTTAGTGGGTTTTTTATCGGCCTCTTTCTTAAACTGGGGCATCATACCCCGGACTTCCTTACCCACTTCCTCGATAAGGTGCTCCTCGTCTGCCCTGGTCAGCGCATTGAAGACCGGGCGGTTGACCATGTTCTCAAGCATCCACTCGCGGGCGAACTTGCCGCTCTGGATCTCTTCAAGGATCTCCTCCATGGCGATATAGCTCTCCTCACCAATAACCCGGGGGCCGCGGGTGAGATCGCCGTACTGCGCAGTGTTGCTGATATACTTGCGCATGTTGGTAAGCCCGCCTTCGTAGATGAGGTCGACGATAAGTTTGGTCTCATGCAGCACTTCGAGGTAGGCCATCTCGGGGGAGTATCCTGCATCGACAAGGGTCTCGAATCCTGCCTTGATGAGCGAGGTAACTCCCCCGCAGAGGACTGCCTGCTCGCCAAAGAGATCCGTCTCGGTCTCTTCGCGGAACGAGGTCTCGAGGACAACGGCGCGGGTGGCTCCGATCCCTTTGGCATACGCGAGTGCAATCTTGTGCGCCTTACCGGTGGCATCCTGGTGGACGGCGATGAGGGCCGGAACACCCTTGCCTTCCTCGTACTGGCGGCGGACCATGAAGCCGGGGCCCTTGGGGGCCACCATGATGACATCGACGTTCTCAGGAGGAACGATCTGGCCGAAATGGATGTTGAACCCATGCGAGAACATGAGGCACTTGTTTGCCTTGAGGTTGGGAAGGATCTCGTTTTTAAAGACCGCGCCCTGGTGTTCATCGGGAAGAAGAACCTGGACGATATCTGCGCTCCTGACCGCATCGGCAACCTTCATGACCTTCATACCGTCTTTTGTTGCTGCATCCCAGCTCTTGCCCGGGCGCAGGCCGATGACGACATCAAGGCCCGAATCGCGCAGGTTGAGGGACTGCCCCCTGCCTTGTGAACCGTACCCGATAACGGCAATATGCTTTCCCTTCAGCACGCCGATATCTGCATCTGCCTCATAATATTTTTTCATCATAGTTGATCCCTTTGATATCAGCAACAAAGCACATAAATATTATATGAAAAAACTAAAGAAGCACACTTGATTCACCATCCGGATGCGATGACCTATTAATACCAAAAACAGCGATAATGCCCCTGAAAAGGCTTTCAGCAAAGAACTGCCCGATATCCAGGCTTCATCGCCGGATGTCCGTATCAATCTGACCCGTGTCGGGGTTAAGAATGTAAAAAAACTCGTGGAAGTGCACCGGACGGGAAAGCGCCCGGTCATCTTCATCTCGAATTTTGACGTGTATGTCGACCTGCCCGGCAGCCTCAAGGGTGCGAACCTCTCCCGTAACTTCGAGGTAATTGACGAGGTCCTTCAGCAGGCAATTGACGGGGATGTCAACGAGATTGAGAAACTCTGCAGTGTTGTTGCGCGCAAGCTCCTCGACCGCCACGAATATGCCGACCGGACGGAAGTCTTCATGCGCAGCGAGTTCATGGTCAAGCAGGAGACGCCGGTCAGCAAGACCGCCTGCCACGAAGTGGTGAAGGTTCATGCCAAAGCCATTGCCCGCCGTACCTTCCGGGCCCCGATTGTCAGGAAGAGTATTGGTGCTGAAGTCACGGGTATGACGGCCTGCCCCTGCGCCCAGAACATCATGAAGGAACGCGCCATGCGGGTTCTTGAAGGGCTCGATGTCAGCAAGGATAAGATCGATGAGTTCTTCGCCGCAGTCCCGATGGCAACCCACAACCAGCGGGGCAAGGGATTTCTCTGCATTGAGACCGATGACGACCAGCATGTCGATCTTGAGAAAGTTATCGGGATTCTCAAGAATTCCATGAGCAGCGGGATCTATGAGCTTTTGAAGCGTGGCGACGAAGGCCATGTGGTGCTCGCCGCGCATAAAAATCCGCGGTTTGTGGAGGACTGCGTGCGGGAGATGGCAAAGAAAGTACTTGCAGAATTCGAGTACCTGAACGGGGATTCTGTCGTCACCATCAAGCAGACCAACGAGGAGAGTATCCACCAGCACGATGCCTATGCCGAACGGCAGGCCACCATTGCTGAATTGGTCGATGAACTGAGCGCCGAAAATAAAAACGGCGCGTAATTGAGAAAATCCAAACGTAAAATATTTTTAAAAATAGCAGGTAGTCAATATTTTTCTTTGCTTCTTATTTTATGGTATCACCCGTAAAAATCCCCCAATACGGGGTGAAAACTGCAAACAAACACATAAAATGGCTTTTTTTATCAGGCGGAATCAAGTCATAAAGGTTATAACAGGCTTCGTGTAACATAAGGTTGAACGTACTTTGTACGCTCAATTAGTCTCTAGAGATGAGAGATGTATAGAGTAATTTTGTACAGTAATTTGAACAACTCAACATAAAATGAGGCGATAATATTGTCGAAAGTTGTAGAGATTTCCCCAACCACAAGACATGAGGGTCACTCCAAGCTGGTGCTTAAGGTCAACGACCAGGGCATCATCGAAACCGGAAACTGGTGTTCGATCACCCCGGTCAGGGGTGTCGAGAAGCTTGCTGTCGGAAAGACCCCTGAGCAGGTTCCCAAGATCGCATCCCGCGTCTGTGGTATCTGTCCGATTGCACACTGCCTTGCCGGCACTGAAGCGATGGAAGCATCCATCAAGTGCGAGATACCGAATGATGCAAGGATGCTCCGTCACATCATGCAGCTCGCAAACCGGTGTCACAGCCATGCACTGCACAACATCCTGACGCTGCCCGACCTGTATATTCCGGGAACGGAAACCAAGATCAACCCGTTCACATCCGAAGAACCGGTCCGCAGCGTTGCAAAGCGCATCCAGCGCCTTCGTGAGATCGCACAGACAATCTGTGAGATTTCCGGTGGCGAAGCGATTCACCCGAGCAACCCCCGTATCGGTGGTATGTACCGCAACTGTTCCGAGCAGGCAAAGATCAAGATGTACGACCTCGCAAAGGAGGGTGTCACTCTTGCTCATGCACAGGCAGAGTTCATGATCGCGGTCCTGCGCAACTACCAGAAGAGAGACTTCGTTGATGTCGGCGGCATGAAAGTTCCGCTGCCCAAGACACTCGGATTCCACGACCAGGGTTACCTTGCAACCCATGCATTCTATGGAAGCTCCAGCATGGAAGAGAACCCCACCTGGGATCCCCGCAGGTTCAAGGAAGCACGCCCGTACGACTGGTACATGGGAGAGATGGAAGTCACGCTCGAAGAGCCCAAGTACCCGATCGGTGGCACCACCAAGATGGGTACCAAGACCAACCCCCAGATGGATGCCTGCACCGGTATCCCGATGTACGACGGCCAGCCTGTTGAAGTCGGTCCCCGTGCACGTCTCGTCAGATACAAGAGCTTTGATGAGAAGGGCACCATCGGCCAGCAGGTCGCCCGCCAGATGGAATTCCAGGACTGCTTCTACGAGATGATCGACTGCATCGACGAGCTCAACCCCAACGGAAAGGTCGTTGCAGACTACATCCCCGACGGCGACGGAAGCCTCGGCTGGGCATCCAACGAAGCCCCCCGTGGAACCGATGTCCACCTTGCCCGTGTCAAGGACTGGAAGGTTCAGTACTACAACATGCTCGTCCCGACCACCTGGAACTTCGCCGTCTGCAGCAAGGCACTCGAGGGTGCACCCTGGCAGCTCGCTGAAGTTATCATGCGCGGGTACGACCCCTGTGTATCATGTTCAACCCACATGATCGTCGTTGATGAAGACAAGAAGATCCTTGCTCAGAAGCTCATCCAGTGAGTAATCCGCGATGCTGTATTCAGAGATCGTTATAGCAGGGTGTGGAAACCCCCTGTTTGCCGATGACGGTTTTGGCCCGGCAGTAATCGAAGAGATGAAAAAACTCTCACTTCCCGACAATGTAACGATAATCGATGCAGGCCTTGGCGGCCCGCACTTTATTTTTACCATGCTCGACCCGGAAGTGACAAAGAAACTCATCATCATCGATATTGCTGACTTTGGTGCGGAGCCCGGGCAGATTACCAAACTCAAGCCCGAGGATTTACCACCGGGTGCCTACCGTGACGCCCATTCGTGGGATCTAACTGAACCGCTCCAGCGGATCAAGGACCAAATCGAGATAACGATTATCGGGGTCCAGCCGGCAAGGGTTACAGCACCTGAGTTTGAGATCGGACTTTCTGAACCGATTCAGAAGGCGATTCCGAGAACAATTCGGGTAGTACTGGACACAATAGGGGTGGAAAATGAGTTTTCTCGAGTGGATCTTCGGAAAGAAGAACGCCAGCCCGGAGGCACCGCCTAAACCCGCGGTTGCCCGGAAACCCGCTGACGTAAAACCAAAATCAGCAGAAACTAAAAAGGAGGTTAAGCCTGTGGCAGATAAAATTAAGGTTGGCCATGTACACATGAGTGGATGTACTGGCTGTCTTGTGTCTTTAGCAGACAACTACGAAGGGCTCCTGACAATCCTGGACAAGTATGCAGATCTCGTTTACGGTCTGACACTTGCCGATGTGCGCCACATCCCCAAGATGGATGTTGCACTTGTCGAGGGTTCCGTTTGTATTCAGGACAAGTTATCAGTAGAAGAGATCAAGCAGACAAGAGAGAACGCGGCAATCGTTGTCGCGATGGGTGGCTGCGCCTGTTATGGCAACATCACCCGGTTCACCCGCGGCGGACAGCAGAACCAGCCGCAGATGGATTCATACTTACCAATCGGTGACCTGATCAAGGTGGATGTCTACATCCCCGCCTGTGCTCCGACACCGCAGCTCATCAGGAATGTCTGTGTTATGGCATACCTGCTCCTCAAGGGAACCAAAGAGCAAAAGGATCTTGCAGCAGCATACCTTAAACCGCTCATGAACCTTGCAGAGCGTGGAACCGAAGCATGCGGCTGTGACCTGATCACTGATGTGATCAACCAGGGCCTCTGCATGGGATGCGGCAGCTGTGCAGCATCCTGCCCGGTCCGTGCAATTACCATTGAATATGGTAAGCCCAACATTGAGCGTGACCTCTGCATCAAGTGCGGTGCATGCTACGCCCAGTGCCCGAGAGCGTTCTTCAACACGGACGTCATCAGCCAGTACGAGGCGATCAACGAGGCCATAATGGCGGCACTCCAGTGAGGTGATTGAAATGGGAGCAGAACTCGGAAATTACAAATCATGCATCTCAGCCCGAAGCACCGACAAGGAGCTTCTCAAGCACGCCCAGGATGGCGGTATCGTCACTTCTCTGTTTGCATTTGCCCTCGAAGAGGGGATCATTGACGGTGCAATCGTTGCAGCGAACAAGGAGTTCGCAGCAAAGTACCCGTCCAAGTGCATGCAGGACAACTCCAACTTCGACATGATCGAACCCTGGAGACCCATCCCGGCGATCGTGAACACCAAGGCTGAACTCATCGCAGCAGCAGGAACCAAGTACAACGTCAGCCCCAATGTTTCCATGATCAAGGAAGCAGTCAGGAGCTTTGGTCTTGACAAGGTCGGCATCGTCGGCACCCCGTGCCAGATGCAGGCAGTCAGGAAAGCCCAGCTCTATCCGGTCGGTATGAGGGACGTCGGTGCAAGCATTGCACTCGCAGTCGGTATCTTCTGCATGGAGAACTTCCCCTACCAGAGTATCCTTCAGCTCGTGGAAGACCACGCAGCCATGAAGATGGAGTCCGTCAAGAAGATGGAGATCGGCAAGGGCAAGTTCTGGGTATACGGCAAGCGCGGACAGGTCGTCCAGCTGCCGCTCAAGATCACCCACAAGTACGAGCAGCCTGGCTGCCACGTCTGCCTTGACTATGTTGCAAACCTCGCAGACATCTCGACAGGATCCGTTGGCAGCCCCGATGGCTGGTCAACCGTCATGGTCAGGTCCAAGATCGGAGACTCGGTCTGGGGCAAGGCAATGGCAGCAGGGTGCTTCGAGACCCAGCCCATCGAGAAGGTCAAGCCCGGTCTTGAACTCGTGACCAAGCTCGCAAACGAGAAGATCACGAAGAACAAGAAGACCCTTGAGGGTCGTGCAACCTTCGGTGTGGGCAAGGCGCTCCGCAACCCATACATCTAATTTTTTTCCTTTTTCTCCTTGCGAGATTTTTTATCAATTCTGCTATTGGTTTTTAGAATGGGCATTCCACGCGCTGAAGAGGTTCCTGTCGGTCATTGGTTATTACCATGACGCGGCCGGATATCACCGTCATAGCCATCCGTCACCTTCTCTGAGACCAGCAATTCTCTTCCCGTGCAGATCCAGAGGATACCTGAGATTTTTGACGTATGAAGAGCGAAATACTATAGCACCAGCAGGTGAAGATCTGGTGAGAGGACGACGACGTGGAGCAGGGGTTTTCCGAGTATGGCCGGGCAACGATCATCAATGCAGAGATATTTTTATTTCACGGGCGATCCAGCCTGTTGCATAATCGCCCTCTCCCGGATATCTCAAGAGGAAGGAAAGGGACACACAGGCCAAAAGTTGTGAGGTTGTGATGGAATTGACATCCCCCCTGACTGCCTATATCGATATGGAATTTGCCGGAATCCGTGGCACCCGGCAGGGTATACAGATTCCAACCGAGATAGGCGTTGTCCTGCATGATCCGGTCACGGATACGGTTGAATTTGCCGGCAGGGCCTTTTCTCATGATGTCGAGGTCGAACTCTGGAAGAACGTCACCGACGACGTCGGGAAACGGGTGGACGGGCACCGCCGGGTCTTCAACCTCTCCCGTCCCAAAGAGACATTACCGGATGACCGTAAATTCCGGCTCGATGCCGAAGGTTCGCGCCGGGCCCGCAAGGCCATCGCCGGTGCCCATGCGGATATCCGGGCGTTCATGCAGGCGCTCAACCATAAGAACATCGACACCCTTGCGTTCTTCGCCCGCAGGCGCGAGATGGAAACCTTCCAGCGGGCACGGGTCAATACGGGCGGTTTTCTCATCCGGGATCTCCAGAGCGAGATCCGTCACGAATATACCTTAAAAGAGGACGTCTCCCTTGACCGGATGTCGCTTGTCATCGGATTTTGTCTCAGGTATGATGCGGTAACCTCAATGCATTTCCAGTACGCGATCCCGGAAAAATTCCGGTATATCATCAAACCCCACAAAGCCATCGGGGATGCTGCCCGTATGCTGCTCGTGTCCCGGGAATTCCATCTCCATCCCCGGGAGTTTGAGGTGGGGGTCCGGGAGCACCTCCGGCATTATGAAGCGCGCAAAGCGCTGATTCGGGATCAGGAAACCACGTGAGAATTTACCGTTTTTTCCCATTCTGACCAGAAACTATGTAAATCGTTACAGCTTTTTTGTACAATCATGCACTACACCATCATAACCGAGCCTCATGAGCGCGGCGGGTTCACCGCACGCTGCATCGAGGTCCCGGGTGCTCGTGGTCATGGCAATTCCCAGAATGAGGCGATTGCCCGGATCAAGGAAGAGATCGAGCAGGTGCGTAAGGCACAGAACGCGGAACTCCACTCGCTCATCGCGTCGATGCATTCTGAGATCATCAGGATCGAAGTGGCAGATTCCGCTTAAGTTCACCCGGGTATTACCGGGCGGACCCCTCATTTCTCTTTTTTTTCGCGAAAACCGGTATTCAGGGCGCAGATCAAAAAGAAAGGGATGATTTTATGTACCGGGACAGGATATGATCCTCATCATAGAGGTGATGTCCATGGACAAAGAATCCTTAAAAGTTCTGGTCGTGGTTGTGACAGCAATCCTTGTGGTATCGCTCCTGATCAATGCATTCCTTGCTGCGGATCTGCAATCATTCTCATCACCTCCGGTCAGGATCGGGGGGTACTTCACCGTATCTGGCGAGCCAATTCCGGGATACTATCCCGCACCTAACCAGCCCGCGGGATGGTTGGACGGGATAAAACAAAGCCAGACCTTAAAATGAGGGTGTTTTTTTTAACCTGAATCACACAAAAAAATTTCCGGCAGCGGGAGATATCGGACCAGCCCGCCATGATATAGCCGTGGGGTATCACCCGTATTGAATCAACGGATCTCTTTAAACATCCCCGGTTTTTTATGCTCTCCCATAGTACCGGAGAGATAACGATTGATATGGCTTTTCGATTCTCCCGCCGGCTTGCTCTTGCCCCTCCCTCGTTTCTTGAAGAACTCTTCCGGGTATCAGCAGATCCATTAATCATATCATTTGCCGGAGGACTTCCCTCATCAGCACTGATAGACTGCGAAGGGATCGCAAAGGCGGCCGGCGAAGTCATGGAGGAGGAGGCAGGTGTTGCCCTCCAGTATACGACAACGGACGGCTACCGTCCGCTCAGGGAATATATTGCACAACGGTACAGAAAGCGGTTAGGGCTGTTTGCAACCGCAGATGAGATCCAGATTGTGAATGGCTCCCAACAGTGCCTTGACCTCTTTGCCAAGATCTTTTTGGATGCCGGTGATCCTTTGGGGATGGAGCGGCCCGGGTATCTTGGCGCTATCGAGGCGTTCTCCTTGTATGAGCCGGTCATCCACACCGTACCGATCCGGGACGATGGGCTGGATCTTCCTGCGTTTCGGACACTCATGGACACAACCCCGCCCAAATTCTTCTATGGCATCCCCAATTCCCAGAACCCGTCAGGAAGAACCTATTCACAGGAGAACCGGAGGGTTGTTGCCGAGATCCTTGAAGGGACCGGCACGGTCTTTTACGAAGACGATGCCTTTGGGGAACTCTTCTTTGATGCCCGCCCCCGGGCCCCGGTGAAAAAGTATCTGCCGGATCAGGAGGTCATCTCCGGATCGTTCTCGAAGATCGTTGCCCCGGGTATGCGCATCGGGTGGTTGTACGCACCCCGGGAAATTATCACGCAGTTCAATGTGGCAAAACAGGCAGCTGACCTGCACACTAACTTTCTCTCCCAGAAGATCCTTTACCGCTATCTTACCACCCGCGATCCTGATGAACATATCCGGAAAATTACTTCGATATATGGGAAAAAGTGCAGGCTGATGTGTGATCTTTTCGATGAACTCCTGCCCCAGATCGACCATACCAGCCCGGAGGGAGGGATGTTTCTTTTGGCTACGCTTCCACCGGGTCTTTCTTCCCGCAGGGTATTTGAGGAGGGAATCCGCCAGAACGTCGCTGTCCTGCCGGGCACCCCCTTCTATACTGATGGCGGAGGAACGGACACCCTCCGGCTCAATTTCTCGTCAGCTTCTGAAGCGGAGATTAATGAGGGAATGCACCGGCTTGCGCGGGTGATTACCGGGCTCTCCTGAAAACAAACACCATTCTTTTTATAGATCGCTTCTCCAGATTTACACTTGCAGGATGCGATTTTATGAACTGTCCGACACTGAATCTGCCCTTTGTGCTGCTCATGTGCATTCTTCTCACCGCAGCCATCGCCCCCGTTGCCGGTGATACTGATGTCACACCAACGGAAACTACGGGTATCATTAATCCGGTGACCGCCCCGACAACGGAGCCTACACCGGAGCCCACCACAGCTCCACCAACTACGGTACCGACAACGGAACCAACGATTACCATTCCCACCGTTGTGACCGCAGTTCCGACCACAGAACCAACCGTCACGGTCACGATCCCGACCGTTGAGCCAACGTCAGTAGGGGGCGGCAAGGGATACATTGACACGCACTGCAATGTCGACGGGGCATCGGTCTCTTTCGATGGCAGTTACCAGTGCACGATCGCACAGGGTATCTGCACCGTTGCCGTATCACCCACCGGATCGCCGGTCCGCACCATAACCGTAACAAAATCCGGGTACACCACCTGGTCCGGCCCGCTCTCCCGCATGCCCTCCGACGGCGAACATGTGGCGGTCTATGCAACCCTGAACCCATTCCCGACACAGACGACCGTACCCCCCGTCCAGAACGGGGCTATCTACGCCCAGTCGAGCCCATCGGGTGCCGCCATCTACATGAATGGTAACTTCCAGGGCTATTCACCAATGACGCTCCCCAACCTCCCTCCGGGAACCTATTCCATGAAGGCGTCCCTCTCCGGGTATACACCGGACACCCAGCTGATCAATGTCTACGCCGGCCAGACAGCAACCTATTACCCGAACCTCCAGCTCTCGCCTCCGGCACCCCGCAGCACCGGGACGGTCTCGATCACGTCAAATCCCGATCATGCGATGGTGTATGTCGATGGGTCCTACCAGGGAAAAGCCCCGCTCACCGTCACCCAGTACCCGGGCAGCCACACCATCCGGCTCTCACTCCCGGGCTATTCTGACTACACGACCACCGTCTACGTGAACGCCAACACCAACCAGAAACTGAATGCCAACATGGCACCGGCAGTTTTTGGCACCGTTGCAATCACCTCCCTGCCCGGCGCAAGTGTCTTCATGGACAGTAATGCACAGGGAACAATTCCCCAAAACGGCATGCTGACCCTCTACAATGTCGCCAGCGGGAACCGGCTCTTCAAGATCACGGCACCCGGATACAATGAATGGATGAACACCGTGTATGTCCAGCCCAATATTGTCAACCCCATCAATGCCGTCCTCTCACCGGTCGGTCCCAGCCCGACACCGGTGCCTGCAACCGGGGGATTCAACATCGTCTCGACACCATCGGGTGCAGAGGTGTATATCGACAACCTGTTCAAGGGATACACCCCGGCAGTCCTCAACGGGATTCCTGCGGGTAGCCACACGATACTGCTCAAGTATACCAATTACATCGATTACACCACCACCGCTTCAGTAACGGCCGGTCAGACAACCCCGCTTGCCATCAGCATGCAGGCTGCACCGGCACCGACACCCGAATCCGCGCCTTCTCCACTTACCCTGATCGGAGGTTGTGTGGCAATACTTGCAATCGGTATCGCAACAAGGAGGTTACGCTCATGAACTGCTCATTGATAAACTCGAAAAAGGTCTTAATCAGCTCGATCCTGGTGATCCTGATCATTGGATCGCTCACCCTGTTCGCGTACAACAACCAGAACGATGCCCTTCAGAGTTCACTCAAGATGGGGCTGAAATCCACTGCCAGTGTTATGGCAACCCAGATCTCGCCTTCGGATCTTGACGACATCAAACCGGGCGATGAGGGATCGGATCATTATATTGCGACAATCAGGAAACTCCACACGATGCGCAGTATGAATGATAACATTCTCAATGCCTATATCCTCAAGGTGAATCCCGACCAGTCGGTGACGTTCCTTGTTGACGATCTCACCCTTGATGACCCCCAGGGTTCCGCAAAGATTGGCGAAGTTTCAACCGCACCCAAAGATGATATCCTGCTTGCCCTTTCCGGCCCGACAACATCAAAGGAGCCGTACACCACCAGATATGGTTCGTTCATGACCGCCTATGCCCCCATCGATGACGCAGTCCACGGTTCGACCGGCAACACTTACGCGGTACTGGCAATCGATGTCTCAGCAGAGGATTATTCCAACTATACCTCCCGTGGCAGCATGATCCTCCTGGCCGGATTCATCTCGATGATCCTTGCCATCGGCGGGATCTTCTACTTTGGCGGTTCCCGAAAGGATGACGGGAATACGTAGACGGCCTGAAAAACATCCTGTCTCCAAAACCTATTTTTTTCTTCTCAACCAACCATTCAGGAATG
>JBFYKS010000212.1:0-5649 GCA_041305785.1 Methanoregula sp.
CAAAAGAGGCATCCCCCCGTGCGGCGGTAAAGCAAAGTACTGAATCAGGTACGGGACACATAACTCACGGTATCAACCTCTCTTCCCCGCCCGCACGACTGCCTGCCTGTGGCGGCAGTTGGGAGGGGGTTGGGGGGCACTTACTCTAATCTTCGGCATAGATTTTTTCCTGCTGGTTTTCACTGTTCAGGTCAGAACAGGATCTGTTCCGGCAGGTTTCTGCCCAAGCAAAGATTTCACTTCTTCCCCGTCATCTCCAGCCCTTCAAGCCTGCGACATGCCTCGGCAAGCGTCTCATCCTTTTTCGAGAAGGTGAACCGGAGCCGGTTCTCCCCGCCATGGCTGTAAAAGGAGCTGCCGGGGACTGCGGCAACGCCTGCCTGTTCCACAAGGGCCTTTGCAAACTCCATATCCTTCATACCGAACCCGGAGATATCCGTGAAGATGTAATACGCTCCTTCCGGCAGCTCGCAGGCAAACCCCGCTTTTTTGAGGCCGGTATACAGGATCTTCCGCTTCCGGTTGTATTCGGCAGCAAGCTCCTGGTAATAGGACTCCGGCAGGTTCAGGGCAGCAACGCAGGCCTGCTGGAGCGGTGCCGGTGCACCGACCGTCAAAAAGTCGTGGATCTTCCGAATCCGGGAGCTGATCGCCTCATCGGCAAGGGCATACCCGACCCTCCAGCCGGTCACGCTGTAGGTCTTTGAAAAACTCCCGATGGTGATGGTCCGGTCGTGCATCCCGTCAAGCGATCCCATCGAGACGTGCCGGTGACCGTCGTACACGATATGTTCATAAATCTCGTCCGTGATCGCAACGGCATTGTGGTCGATGCAGAGGTCGGCGATGAACGCGAGTTCTGATCGGGTGAAGACCTTGCCGGTCGGGTTGTTGGGAGTGTTGAGGATGACCGCCCGGGTCTTTTTGGTGAACGCGGCCTTCATCTTCTCCTCATCGATGGAGAAGTCTCCTTTCAGCGGGACATACCGGGGGACCGCCCCGGAGATCTGCGTGTCCGGGCCATAGTTCTCGTAAAAGGGTTCCGGCACGATCACCTCATCGCCCGGCTGGATGAGAGCAAGCATGGAGGCCATCATCGCTTCGGTTGACCCGCAGGTGACCGTAATGTCGGTCTCGGGGTCAAGGTCCATCCGGTTGAACGTCTTGACCCGTGCAGCAAGGGCATCGCGCAGCTCCTGTGCCCCCCACGTGATCGCGTACTGGTTGTGATCGCAGGTGACCGATGCACAGGCAGCTTCCTTGAGCTGGCTCGGGCAGGGAAAGTCCGGGAACCCCTGCGCAAGGTTGATGGCCTTATGTTTTAAGGAGAGCCGGGTCATCTCCCGGATCACCGATTCCGTGAATGAATCCGCCCGGGACGGGTGGACGGAGAAGAATGTCTCTTTGCCGGATTCTGGCACCGGTCTTCCAATCCCGGTCCTTGCTTGCTTCATAAAAGTACCGGTAGGCGGTATGGGGAAATAAAGGGGTGGCAGGCAGGTTTTTTTATGGCGGTTCCGGGAACCGGTACTTGCCCTGGGGGATGAGGATCTCGAACCGGACCCCTTTGCCGTACGTCCCGCGTTCCTTGATGGTGATACCGGTGATGGCAAGGATCTCCCGGGTTAAAAAGAGCCCAAGACCGGTATTCTTCCCAAAACCCTTCTCAAAAATCCTCTCCTTATCCTCCTCATGAATGCCGACCCCATCATCTTCGTAAACGAGTGCAACGGCATTGTTTGAATACGGCAGGTAGGAAAAGGTGATGTTCTTAACGCGTTCGCCATGACGCAGAGAGTTGTCGATGAGGTTCTCGTGGACCTTCTCAAAAAGGGGATCGGCATAAACCTCGAGCCCGTCGAGTTTTGTCGTGACGTTCACGATACCTTGTGGGCGGGCTGATTTGAGGGCATTGATGCTCATCGCAACATCCTGCCAGATGGGTGCATTGACCCCGAGTTCCTCGTAGTTTTTGGTGAACTCAATCTGTCGTACAATATGACCGGCAACCCGCTCCTCTTTGTCTACCAGTGCCAGGAGATCCGGATCGCTCACCTGCTCTTTCATCAGACCAATGTATCCCAAAAGCCCGGTCAGCTGGTTCCTGATATCGTGGCGGGTTATGCCGGAGAGGAGGTTGAGCTTCCGGTTTGCCGTTGCAAACGAAGACTGGGCCATCTCGAGCTGCTCGTTTGCATCCTTCAGATTCTCATTGAGCACCAGGAGATCACGGTTCTGCCGTGTGAGTTGTGCCTGGTAGCAGCGGAGCTGTTCTGCAACGGTGCCGACAACAAATGCCACGATACCAAACATCAGGGCCCGGACAAGAGCCTCATGGGAAATATCCCCGGTGATGAGATCCGTAACGGCGATATGGAGACCCCCAAAGAACAGGGCGATCCAGATAGCTCTCTTCCCGTACCAGAGCCCGGCGATAACGATGATGAGGTAATAGAAGTGGGTGTACACCACGGAGATGCCCAGGGTGTAATGGATATAGAACTCAAGGAACATTCCCGCGATGACCAGGAGGGCAAGTTTTACCGGGTGGGGCTCAGTGAGTATCCGCCACCAGGTACCCGGAACTTCACAGTTTTTTAGTCGGAAGGCGTCATCTTTCATATCCTATCGCAATGCAGTGGTATGAGATACCGTTCCTATATAATGCTCACGATCCCTCCAAAAACTTCCCCACAATCGCTTCTCTTATCTCCCCTCACGCCCCATCTGTTCTTTAGTGTTACGCGAACCTCCGGTAAAAAAGGTCCTCTACTGGTGCGAAGACTGCAATGTTCCCTTAATTGCGAAGAGCTGCGCGTGTGGAAAGGACGGGAAGAAGATCGCGCTCCTCCAGCCGTATGATGTCCGGCCCGCCCTCTCCGCGGACCATGACCTGATCGTGAGGTTGCTCCGGGAACGGTTCGGGAACGTTCCGGTTGCACAGATCCTCCTCCTCAACAAGAGCGGCGGCACCGACCGGGCCGAAGTGGTGATCATGAATGGCGAGCGCCTTGGCTGGCTCACGTTCGATCCGGTCAGCCGTCGGTTCAGCATCGACCCCGCCCCGGAAGCGCTCCCGTTTCTCCTTCCCCATGCCACGAAGGGCATCATCGATCTCGAAACGGAATCGGATGCGAACCGGGAGAAGGGGCGTATCGGCGGTAAGCGCATTGCTCTGAAAAATCCGCACCCGGACGGCAGCGTCATTGTAAAATACCGGGGGAAGTTCGGCACCGGGATGGTCCGGGACAATGTGGTCAAGGTAAAAGAGCTCATCGCGGTATCGCCAAAAAGGATGCCCGACCCGGGCTGGGATGTTGCGATAGAGAAGAACCGCTATCATTTAAAAAATCTGGAGAGGCACGCGATCCGGACCATCCGACAACACCTGAAGGACCGTCCCGTGGCCAATGTCTCATTCTCGGGAGGCAAGGACAGCACCGCGGTGCTCCACCTTGCCCGCAAAGCCGGGGTAACAAAAGCGTTCTTCCTTGATACAACCCTTGAGTTCCCCGAAACGATCGAATTTGTCCGGTCGCAGGGCGTCGAGATCGTCAGTGGTGCCGGGGACTTCTGGCAGGCGGCAGAGCGAGCCGGACCGCCGGGGAAGGACAACCGCTGGTGCTGTTCGTTTTTGAAACTGGAACCGATGCGGGCATATCTTGCCACCCTCGGCGCCTGCGTCACGGTGCAGGGCAACCGCTGGTACGAATCATGGAACCGCGCCGGCCTTGAGGCAACCAGCCAGAACCCCGACCATCCCCTCCAGCTCAATGTCTCGCCCATCCGGAACTGGCGTGCGCTCGAGGTCTTCCTGTATCTCTGGTGGCAGGGGGTGGCGACCAATCCCCTGTACGAGAAGGGGGTCGAGCGGATCGGCTGCTATCTCTGCCCCTCGATGCTCGAGAGCGAGTACGCGATGATCCGGCAGGCGTACCCGGACCGTGCAGGAAAATGGGATGCGTTCCTGCGCCGCTGGGCAGCCCGCCACAACCTCCCCGACTCATGGCACTCGTTCGGGCTCTGGCGCTGGCGCGTCCTGCCCCCCAAGATGCGGGAGCTCTGCGCAGCGCAGGGTATTGCGGTCAACCCGGACTTCTCGGTCCGGGCAGCCGGCCGGCCGGGCATGACGGAGGCACGGCACGGGAAACGCCGCGACGGGACCGGCAGGGGACAATGAGATGGCACCGGACCGCACCGTGGCGTATGATGTTGCAGAGATCCGGCGCGACTTTCCGCTGGTCTCCGAACTTGTGTACTTCGACAACGCGGCAACAAGCCTCTCCCCCGAGCCGGTCATCCAGTCCATGGTCGGGTTCGAGCACAATTACCGGGCCAATGTGGGCCGGGGAATCCACCGCCTCACCCGTATCGCCACCCAGCGGTACTGGCATGCCCACGAGAAGGTGGCCGGGTTTATCGGGGCAAAGGAGGGTGTCACCGTATTTACGAAAAGCTCCACCGAGTCCGTCAACATGGTGGCACAGGGGTTCCCGTTCAAAGCCGGCGACCGCATCGTCACCACAATCCTGGAACACCACTCCAATCTCCTGCCATGGTATCACCTCCGGAAAATGGGCGTTGAGGTGGAGATTGTCGGGATTCTTGACGATTATTCACTCGATATGGCAGCACTGGAATCTGCCGTCACGGACAACACCCGGCTTGTCGCGGTCACCCACGCGTCCAATGTGCTCGGGGTGATCACCCCGGTTAAAGAGATCGCGAAGATCTGCCATGAGAAGGGAGCGCTTCTGCTCGTGGACATGGCCCAGACCGTTCCCCATATGCCGGTCGATGTTGCGGCGCTTGGGTGCGACTTTGCCGCATTCTCGGGCCACAAGATGCTCGGCCCCACGGGAACCGGTGTCCTCTGGATGAAGGAGCCGGTCATCGAACCGCTGCTGCTCGGTGGCGGGGCGGTCGAATCCGTTTCGGGTTTTGAGTACACTCTTGCCGAAGGGTACCAGAAATACGAGGCCGGGACCGGAAATATTGCCGGCGGGATCGGGCTTGGGGTTGCCGTCGATTACCTGCAGGCAATGGGGATGGATGCAGTCCGGCGCCATGAGGAAGTGCTCACGGACCGGATTATCAGTGGCCTCCGCCCGCTTCCGGGTGTCAGGGTCTATGCCCCTGAAAAGCCAAAGGACCGGGTCGGGGTGATCTCGTTCACGATTGACGGTCTCCATCCTCACGAGATCGCCCAGCGCCTCGATGAGACGGCTGACATCATGATCCGTTCCGGCCACCACTGCTGCATGCCGCTGATGGAACGGCTCGGTCTCCCCGATGGAACCGCACGGGCGAGCATTGGCCCGTATAACACGGTTGAGGAAGCAGACCTCTTCCTTGCAGCTGTCGGGGAACTGACCCGGTGATACCGGCCGTTTTACCTGGCGGTCTCTCTTTTTTGGATAATTCAGTCTTTAATAGTCTGCCATCTAATACATCATAACAAAAAAAACGGGCAATCACGGTTGGTTGCCACAAGGCAGGATCTGCTATGCGACAAAAAGAGCTCACTGACCTTTTTACGAGCGTGCGGGAGAGACGCCCGCTCGTCCACCACATCACCAACTATGTCACGGTCAATGACTGTGCGAACATCACCATCTGCGCCGGCGGAGCGCCGGTCATGGCAGATGC